>NZ_JBBCVB010000004.1:0-248697 GCF_037199905.1 Serratia sp. MMO-28 | reverse complement strand
TGACGCCGGCCCCGTTCAGGGTATTGGCCAGGGTATCTGCCGCGTTCAGCGTCAGCGTGCCGCCGACCTCCACCGCGCTGGTGCCCAACGCATTGGCCGCGCCGGCGGTGATGGTGGCACCGGACGCGATATGGGTGGCCGCCGACAGGCCGCTGTTGGCGGCACTCAGCGCCAGCGTGCCGCCGTTGACGTTCAGCGTCCCGGCCCCGGTCAGGCCGCCGACCGCGCTGGAGGTGCCGCCATCCTGCAGGGTCAGAATGCCCCCCGCCAGGTCGACAACGCCGCTGTTGGTCAACAACCCGCTGGTCAGCACGCCCGGATCGAGCGTGACCGTGCCCAGGTTGGTGAGTGCCCCCACCGTCTGGCTGAAGGTGTTGGTATTGAAGCTGGCACCGCTCGCCACCGTCAGCAGTGAGGTGGCGCCCAAGGCCGTGTTGCTGCCCAGGCGCACATCGCCGCCGGCGATCGTGGTGCTGCCGGTGTAGCTGTTCTGGCTATTGGTGACGGTCAGGGCCCCGTTGCTGGCATCAAACACGATGCCGCCCACCCCGGTCAGTTGCGCGGTCAGGTTTTTGTTGGCATCCGGGCTGACATCGGTGGCAATCACCAGCGCGTTCGGGTTGTCCAGCAACAGGTTAATCGCACTCAGATCGTAGTTCAGGTACAGGCCCGTGGCGCTGGCCCCGTCGGTGTTGGACAGCGCGTAGTGATAGGTTGCCTCCGCCACATGCACCGCATTCTGGTTAATGGCAGAGAGTACCCCTTGCGGCGTCACCGCCACCCCATCAATCGTCAGCGTCAGGGTATCGGCCCCGCTGGCGGTGGTGGCGCTGATAAGCCGCATCGGCGTACCGCCCCGGTTCTGATCGAGGATCGACAGGTTCGGTGGCACCACCGGCAGGGTATTGTTCCAGGAGCCTGCCCCCTCCAGATTGATGGTGCCGCCGTTGGCGGTCAGGGTCTGGGTGGTAACGGTGCTCTCGGCGCTGGAGAGCGGTGCGCCGCCGGTGAAGTTCAGCGTGCCGCCGTTCAGGGCCAGGCTCTGCAGCGTTGCGCTGCCCGGCGTGCCGGCCACGCCCACCGTGGTATCGCTGCCGCTGTTCAGCGTCAGCCCCGCCCCTGCCAGGGCTGCGGCATTGGTGCCGGCCAGCGAGAAGGTGGTGTTATTCAGCGCCACGTTGCCGGTAAAGGCGGTGCCAGCACCAGCGCCGAAGTTGAAGGCGCCGTTCGCCGTATCGACATTCACCTGCCCGGCCCCGGTCAGGGCGTTGTTCAGGGTAAAGGCCCCGTTATTGCTGATATTGAGGGTGCTGCTGGCATCGTTGACGTGCAGTTCGGTGGCCGCATTCAGCGCGCTCCCCGCGTTCAGCGTCAGGGAGGCGTTACTGTTGATGTCCAGCAGGCCGCTGAAGCCTGAAGCATTGCTGTTGCCAGAGAGGGTGATGTTGCTGTTGCGCAGCACCCAGTTACCCGCGCCGCTCAGCGCATGGTTCAGGGCAGTCAGGGCCCCGCCGGCAAAGGTGTCAAAGGTCAGGGTGCTGCCGCTGCCGAGACTGACGCTGCCGGTACCCAGGTTGGCGTTTTGCGAGACGGTCAGCGCGCTGTTGCCCACCAGGTCGAACAGGCCGGCGAAACCGCCGTTGGTGCCGGTCAGGGTCGTGGCAGCGGCGTTATTGAGCTGCACCGTCGAGCCGGCCACCCCACTCAGGGTATTGGCCAGGGGGCCGCTCAACCCATTGAGCAACAGTTGGGCGGTGGCCGTCGTGAGGTTAACGTTGGCTGCCGAAGTGCCCAGATTATTGGCCGTGCTGACCGTCAATGCTCCATTTGCATTGACGGCGTGGGTGCCGCTGAAGGTGTTGCTGCCGCTCAGGGTGATGGCGGCATCGGTATTGATGACGCCGGCCCCGCTCAGCAGATTGGCCAGGGTATCTGCCGCGTTCAGCGTCAGCGTGCCGCCGACCTCCACCGCGCTGGTGCCCAACGCATTGGCCGCGCCGGCGGTGACGGTGGCACCGGACGCGATATGGGTGGCCGCCGACAGGCCGCTGTTGGCGGCACTCAGCGCCAGCGTGCCGCCGTTGACGTTCAGCGTCCCGGCCCCGGTCAGGCCGCCGACCGCGCTGGAGGTGCCGCCCTCCTGCAGGGTCAGAGTGCCCCCCGCCAGGTCGACAACGCCGCTGTTGGTCAGCAGCCCGCTGATCAGCGACCCGCTACTCAGGATAACCGACCCCAGGTTGGTCAGTGCGTCCACCGTCTGACTGAAACCATTGGCATCGACGCCAGAACCCCCATTGACCGTCAGCAGTGAGGTGGCACCCAAGGCATTGTTGCTGCCCAGGCGCAAGGTGCCGCCATTCACCGTGGTAGTACCGGTGTAGGAGTTCAGGTTATTGCTCAACGTCATTAGGACGTTATCTGCACCAATTGCCAGATTGCCCGCGCCGGTCAATTGAGCCGTTAATGTAGAATCAGTTGCGCCTGCAGACGACAGGGTTAAGGTTTGGCCAGATTGAATATCAGCCTGTGTCAACTGTGTCGCCACATTCAGGCCAAGATTGCTGTTTAGGCTATAGTTGTAGGTATTTCTGGAAACGACATTACCTCCTTGCAGATAATCACTGATAGTGCCGTTACCTAGGTTATTCCCCGCGCTGTCCAATAATGTCAGTTGTGCTAAGTCTGCTGCAGATAGGGTATTGGAACTCTTTATCAGCTCGGTACTAATACCATTGTCTTGATCGAGTAAATTGCCTGAGGTGATACCCGTAGCGTCTACTTTGACCGTACTGGCATTCGTAACTGTCAGCGCATCTGTTGTGATCAGGCTACCGCTGACAAATTCGGTGGTTCCTCCATTCATCTCCACATTGCCAATGTTTTGGTTGGAAGTGCCTACGGCTGCAGTACTCCCTGCTGAGCTTCTTAAGGTCGCAGCCGCTAATGCATTGGTATTGGTACCTGAGAGAGTGAAGGCAACATTTTTGAGATCGACCGTACCAGTAAATGCGGAACCAACCCCTGCACCAAAGTTGAAGGCATTATTAGCGTTGTCGATGTTTAATAAACCCGTGCCCGTTAGTGCGTTATCAAACTGCGATATTGCATTCAGATTTAACGTGCCAGCCAGCGCTACCGCCGCTGTACCGAACTGGTTGTTATTATTAGCAGTTAGCGTTCCTCCTTGATCTACATTCCATATACCAGAGAAAGTACTGGCATTTTGTAATGTGACATTGCTTTGTGCTAAAACTTCGGTATTACCGGTTCCTTGTAGTGTCCCAGCAAATAACCCATTGAACGTCTGGTCAAAAGCTAAGCGACTGTTGCTATCAAGATTGACATTACCGCCTGAAATATTGGCAGTATCACTTAAGGTGAGGTCTGTTGTGTTGAAGTTGATGTTGGTGAAGTTCTGGATACGCGTTGCCGCAGCCAGTGCATCGGTGGAGTTATTGAAATTTAGCGTGTTATTACCGTTTCCAGCATTAAGGGAACCCAGATATGTATTACCAACGGTCAGGTTGTTAAGGGTAAAGGTATCGTCACCGGCGCCTGTCACAATGGAGGCAACGGCAGCGCCATTGTCAATGGTGACATTATTATTGCCTGCGCCTAAATCGATCAGACCTTGACTGACAGAGGTAGCACCCAACATTAAAACATCATTGCCGGAGCCGGTTGTCAGCGTGCCAGCCAGTGTCCCATTATTGTTGATAGTATTGGCTGCATTATTGGCGAAGACGACAGCACCATTTATTTTCCCTTGATTATTCAGCGTTTTGCCGGCGGTTCCGGCAAAATTGATCGCCGTTGCGCCAGAGGCATTAATTTGGGCATTAGCGCCAATCGTCGTGGTATTGTTTGTCACGCCATCATTAACAACCAGACCGGTACCCGCGCTGTTGGTGACATTCACTACCAGATTGGCGCTACCAAAATCGACACCGCCGCCAGTAACATTAATCCCTTTACCGGCCCCTGTAATATTGAGATCCAACGCTTCAGGACTCCAGCCATCTAAGGCCGCATTGGCCGTTGAAATAGCTGTACCTGTTCCCGAAACATTGATGCCGTTACGCCCATTGGGGCTGGTGGCAAAGGTGACACCAGTCACGTTATCAAAACCAATGCCATCGATCAGATTGATGTGGGTATTACTCAGTGTTAAGGCTGCGTTATCACTTTTGGAAATTGCCTTACCGCTGCCATTGATATTTAGGCTCGTATCGGTAACGAAATGGGCAGATGTATTGCCTGCAGCAATGGTAATACCGTTGGCAGCATTAGTGGTATTGATGGTACCGCCTGTCAAATTTAATCCGGCATTGCCGAGAACGTTGATAGCCGTTCCTCCCGAAGCATTGATCTGCCCTCCGGTGTTATCAATTGTCATTGGCTTACTGGCTGAGGAGTCTAAGGCGATACCGGCTGTTGTGCTGTTGATCGTACCATTATTAGCAATATTAACTGCACCCGTCCCGTTATGGGTTGCGGAAATACCGGTTGCAGCTCCAATAGTGCCAGCGGAGCGGATGTAAATACCACTGGCGTTACCCGCGTTTTTAGTGGCTAAAATCCCGGCAGCAGTGGCCTGTAAAATCGACCCTGTTGCCAGGTTGTAGATCACATCCGTAGGCCCAGCGCCACCATTGTTGATACCTGTGGTACTGGTCGTTGAGTTATCAATCGCATTACCTGAAATGATGCTACCACCCGTCGCTCGGGCTTGCAGGATAATTTTTGCGCCTGAACCAAAACCTGTTACTGGATCATAACTACCAATTTGTAACCCTCTATTGGTAGTGGTTCCACTCAAAACATCTTGGTTGGCGATTAACTCAAAGGCGGAACCATCAGCAAACGTATAGGCAAAAGCACGGGTACCCGTATTAGTTATGTTACCTGTTGATCCTGTCCTATCAATCTTAACATCGGCACCACTGAAGAAATCCATGGTTGATGTATTAATGGCCCCATTACCGTTTTCAAAAGAGACTGCTGCACCTAAGTGGGTGACATGAAATCTGCCGGTATATGCCAATTTATTGACTTCGCCGATCTCCTGTCCTCTATCGTTAACCACCACATTGTTAGCGATATCGCCAAACGTCATAATACTATTGGTAGCTGCCCCGGCAGTCCCCATAAAAATGAGCTGAGAAGAACCAAGAAAGTTAATATTGTTATAAATCACATTAACAGCGGTATTGGCACCAGTCAGGTAAACCATACTGTAGTAGTTGGCTGAGTCAATTTTGCTCATATTTTGCAGAGTCAAGGTCCCTGTCCCTGACGAAACTGCCAAACCATTCGTTGTGGTATTGGCGACGCTCAAGCCATATAACCCGTTACCATCAATGACGACATTTTGATTAGCCATATTAACGGTTAACGACTGGGTGAGCGGAATGTCAGCACCCAAAATAATCTTGTCATAAGTCCCACTGGATAATGCAGCAGAAAGCTGCGCCTGGGTTGTGACCGTGGTTTCAAGCGCGTAGGCTGAACTGATGCTAAACAAAGCAAGGCTACTTAAAAATAAAGAGATTAGGTTTTTTCTTAATTTTTTGTGGGAATTATCTATTTTAACAATAAACAAATCAATTTCTGTGATTAATTTATAGTTCCGCTTGTTTTTTGCCCGCCCTTTTGCCAATTCGCTCACAACAACCCATGTATTCAATGTGTTATTCCAAATGACTTTGTAGACTGTATTCATTGGTAGTAGCTCCGATTTATCCTATGCCACCAGATGACTGGCTTAATGCGAAGAAAAGATATGCCTTCTGTTATTAATAATAATAAAATCAGTGTGTTACATTTTTGCTTTTTTACTGAACTTTATAATTAAGTTCATTTTCCTTAAGTTATCGATTCAATCAAATGAATATAGTGTGGTTTTTGGAAAAATGCCTAGTGCTTACAAAGATAATCATAGAGGTCTTAAGTCTCCTCAAATCAACAAAAGTAAGCTCCAGGATTTAACATTGCATAGGGAGGATCTTATTCAGCCACCCGGTTGAGCCCTCACCCAGCCCCCAGATCACGGAGAATTGTCAGTCATTCCAGGGATAACGAGGTTTTAGGATAAACGCTGATAGTCAGTTTTTTCTCTTTGCCATAAATGCGATACTCCATCAGCCGGTATTTGGCTCTGCTGGGCTTGACTAACAGATAGAGCTGGTTACCCTCTGTGGGTTTGTGCTTTTTACGTTGGTTTTGTCGTTCTCTCTTCATTTTCAAGCAGGCAATCTATGGAAGGGCTGTTGTTAGGTCCCGAACTACTCGGGATACTGTTTTTTGTAGCGATGTTTGCCGGATTTATTGATTCCATTGCCGGTGGTGGGGGGCTCTTGACCGTACCCGCTCTGCTGGCCGTAGGCATCCCGCCAGCGCAGGCGCTGGCCACCAATAAACTGCAGTCGGTAGGCGGTTCCTTTTCCGCCAGCCTGTATTTTATCCGCCGCCGGGCGGTTGATCTCAATACGCAAAAGCTGACGATCTTCCTGACGCTGATCGGTTCGGTCATTGGTGCGATTCTGGTGCAGCATATGCGCGCCGATCTGCTGCGCCAGATGTTACCGCTGCTGGTGATCGGGATCGGGGTCTATTTCCTGTTGACTCCTCGTTTGGGGGAAAGCGATCGCCAACGCCGCTTGGGGGCTTTGCCATTTGGTTTGGTGGCCGGGGCCTGCGTGGGGTTCTACGACGGTTTCTTTGGCCCCGGGGCGGGCTCATTTTATGCGTTGGCCTACGTGACGCTGTGTGGTTTTAACCTGGCTAAAGCGACCGCCCATGCCAAAGTGCTGAACTTTACCTCCAATCTGGGCAGTCTGGTGCTGTTTATCATTGGCGGCAAAGTGATATGGAGCATTGGTCTGGTGATGCTGGTCGGCCAGGTTCTGGGGGCGCGTATGGGAGCTCATATGGTGCTGACCAAGGGGCAAAAGCTGATCCGGCCGATGATCGTGGTGGTTTCGCTGCTCATGAGCTGCAAGCTGCTGTATGACAATCATGGTGCAGAAATCCAGCAGTGGCTGGCGTTGCATTTTTAACAGGGCAAAAGGGCGGCGCGCGGCAAGATATCAGGTATAATTGCCGTCTTAATTTTGTGGTTATTTGAGTTTTTTTATGCCAGACACCCATCAATATTCACAACTGATTGAAATTTTTAACCAGTGCTTCAGTGATGATTACAATACTCGCCTGGTAAAAGGCGATGATGAGCCGATCTACCTGCCTGCCGATGAAGCGCTGCCGTACAACCGCATTGTTTTTGCCCATGGTTACTATGCCAGCGGGATGCATGAAATCTCCCACTGGTGCATTGCCGGTGCTGAGCGCCGCAAACTGGTGGATTTTGGCTACTGGTATTGCCCGGACGGGCGCGATGCTCAGACGCAGAGCGAATTCGAACAGGTAGAAATCAAGCCGCAGGCGCTGGAGTGGATGTTCTGCGTTGCCGCCGGCTTCCCGTTCAACGTCAGTTGCGACAATCTCAATGGGGATTGCGAACCGGATCGCATCACGTTCCAACGCAAAGTCCGCACTCGGGTACTGGAACTGCTGGAGCAGGGAATACCCACACGTCCTGCGCGCTTTATTCAGGCGTTACAATCGTTTTACAATACGCCTCCGCTGGCGGCTGAGCACTTTCCTTACCCGGAAGATCTTAACTGACCATATTTAACTGTATACCCTAAATAATTCGAGCTGCGGGAAGGCGGCGACGCAGTGAATCTCCAGGAGCTTACTCAAGTAAGTGACTGGGGTGAGCGAGGAAAGCCAACGTACCGGCAGCTTGAAGTATGACGGGTATAATGAGGACGTTTGATGATCGAAGAAGTTGAAGCGCGCATTCTGGCGCTGATTGATGACATGGTAGAACACGCCAGCGATGATGAACTGTTTGCCGGTGGCTACCTGCGCGGTCACCTCACGCTGGCGGTGGCAGAGGCCGAAGCGCACCACGAGCAGAGCGCCGAGCAGCTTAACGTTTGGGTACAAAGCAGCCTGGATAAAGCCATCGCTGCCGGTGAGCTTTCCCCTCCCGACCAGGTACTGGTGCTGGGCATGTGGGAAAGGCTGTATCAGGCGGCACTCGCCACGGCATAATTGCCAGGGTTCAGCTCGGCAGGCTGAACCCGTTTCCCTGCCGTTAAACCGCACGCCCCTTCAGCAGTTTTCTCACCCACAGACGATTCGGATTCAGCGCTGCCAGCATCTCGGCATCGCCCGGTAAGGGTTCGCCAAACAGTTGCGCCGCCAGGATTTCTGCCGCCAGCGGCGCTGAACACAGGCCGCGTGAGCCCAGTGCGCCAAGCACAAACAGCCCCGGATAGACAGGTGCGTCGGCAATGGTCTCCCCACGCAGGCGTTGCCGTTGTAAATCCGCGTACTGCGCCAGCGTGGCCGCAGAGTCAGGCAGGGCACCCACCATCGGCATATGATCGCGGGTGGCGCTGCGCACACCACAGCGCGCCTGCTGGCCACTGACGTCCACCTGCTGCGGCCAGGCTTGTTCTGGCAGGCAGCGCAGCAGACGTGCGCGGTTTGCCTGCTGTTCGGCTTCACGATATTCCGTATCAATCTCCCCGCGCTGATAGCTGGCACCAATGCAGTGCTGCTGGTTGGTTGGGTTGACCGGGGTCAGATAGCCGTCGTAACACAGCACCTGTTGCAACTTGCTCAGCGTTGGCGTGGTAGGAATATGTGACACCTGGCCGCGCACCGCCGTCACCGGCAGCGCGCTGCTTTGTGCCAGAGCCGCTAGCTGATGGCCGTTGGCCAAGATCACCGTGGCGTGTTCGCTGATGTGCCCGGTGGCAAATTGCAGTTGCCAGCCTTCACCCATGCGCTGCAGGCCCATGAGCCGATGTTGATAATGGCACTTCAACCCTTGCTGCTGAGCAAGGGTTAACGCGGCATGAGTCAGTTCGGCAGGGCACAACCAACCGCCCATCGGGTAACAGATGCCGTCAAAACCGGTGTCAATAGCGCATAACTCACTGAGGGTGGAGCGATCGGCCGCTTGCGCCAGCGCCGCTGGCCACCTGACGGCCAGGATCTTGGCAATCTTAGCGGCGCTCTTTTCGTCATAAGCCAGTTGGCTGACGCCACACCACTGATGATCGAACTCAACCCCTTGTTGCAGCAGGGCATCGTACTGGCGACGGGCAAACGGGAAGGCGGCGCTGAAGAAATTTTCCAGCGCATCACCCCGGCCATTCAGCAGAGGATAAAGCGCCCCTTGGCGGTTGCCGGAGGCCCCTTCTGCCGGTTGTGCATCGGCGCAATACAGCGTGACCTTGGCCCCGCGCCGCAATAGGGCCAGCGCGGTGAGCGCGCTGGCAATGCCACCGCCGATAATGGCCACGTCATCGGTATGTTGGGCTGCCGGGCGCAGAAACCACGGCTGTGGATTAGCGGCGAGCGGCGTATCGGCAGGCAATGTTCCGCTCAGCATTTCGCGTTTCTGGCCAAAGCCCTTGCATTTGGCAACGCTAAAACCGGCCTGCTGCAGGCCACGGCGCACAAATCCTGCGGCGGTGAAGGTGGCAAAACTGCCTTCCGGGCGGGCAAAGCGTGCCATCGCAGCAAACAGCGATTCGCTCCACATATCAGGGTTTTTCGACGGTGCAAAGCCATCAAGGAACCAGGCGTCGACCTGGTTGTTGATGCTGGCATCGAAGTGCGGCAACAACGCGTTGACGTCACCGAACCACAGATCGAGCGTGATGCGCCCTGCGGCCAGCAGCAGGCGGTGGCAGCCCGGTAAGGGCAGCGGCCACTGGGCGCGCAGTTCGCTGGCATAGTCTGCCAACTCCGGCCACTGCGCGTGCGCCGCCGTCAGATCCGCTAACTGTAACGGGAATTTTTCGAAGCTGATAAAGTGCAGGCGCTGTAACGCCGCATCGGGGGACTCTGTGCGAAAACGGGCGAAAGCCTGCCACAGGGTGAGAAAATTCAGCCCGGTGCCAAAGCCGGTTTCCGCCACAATAAACAGTGGGCGCGGATGCTGATTAAAACGCTGCGGCAGCCGGTTACCGTTCAGAAATACATAACGGGTTTCCTCCAGCCCATCCTGATTAGAAAAATAGACGTCATCAAACTGTTTCGAAACAGGTGTACCCTGTTCATTCCAGCTTAACGCTGCGGTTTGGATGGGGGCATGGCTCACGGTGTATGGCTCGTAATTCAAGAGGTAGCACGATTTTAACGGCGCGGCTCTTGCGGTGCAAACCGGATAGATATAATACGGAATCATTCTGATCGGACTTGTTCGGCGTACATCTGTACGCTAAAGTGCGATGCAAAATCCCGAATGTAAAATTATTGTGGAAGAGGTATTGAATGAAACGTGCAGTGATTACTGGCCTGGGAATCGTCTCCAGCATTGGTAACAACCAGCAGGAGGTCCTGGCAAGCCTGCAGGAAGGACGCTCAGGGATCACCTTCTCTCAGGAGCTGAAAGATTCCGGCATGCGTAGTCACGTATGGGGTGATGTTAAACTGGACACCACCGGTCTGATCGACCGTAAAGTAATGCGCTTTATGAGCGATGCGTCCGTTTATGCCTTCCTTTCCATGGAACAGGCGATCAAAGACTCCGGTCTGGCCGCTGATCAGGTTTCCAACGATCGCACCGGCCTGGTGGTCGGTTCCGGCGGTGGTTCTCCGCGTAACCAGGTTGCGGGTTCCGACGGTATGCGTGCCAAAGGCCTGCGCGGCGTTGGCCCTTATATGGTGACCAAGGCAATGGCTTCCGGCGTTTCTGCCTGCTTGGCCACGCCATTCAAAATCCGCGGTGTGAACTATTCCATCAGTTCCGCCTGCGCCACTTCCGCACACTGTATCGGCCACGCGGTTGAACTGATCCAACTGGGCAAGCAGGACGTAGTATTTGCCGGTGGCGGTGAAGAACTGTGCTGGGAAATGGCCTGTGAGTTCGACGCCATGGGCGCGTTGTCTACCAGCTACAACGATACGCCAGAAAAAGCTTCCCGTACTTACGACGCAGCGCGTGACGGCTTCGTTATCGCCGGCGGCGGCGGTATGGTGGTAGTTGAAGAACTGGAGCATGCGTTAGCGCGCGGTGCCCATATCTATGCGGAAATCATCGGTTACGGCGCAACGTCCGACGGGGCCGACATGGTGGCACCATCAGGCGAAGGCGCAGTGCGCTGCATGAAAATGGCGCTGCAGGGTGTTGATACCCCTATCGATTACATGAACGTGCACGGTACTTCTACGCCGGTTGGCGATGTGAAGGAACTGTGGGCTATCCGCGAAGTGTTTGGCGACAACACCCCGGCAATCTCTTCTACCAAAGCCATGACCGGCCACTCACTGGGTGCGGCGGGCGTGCAGGAGGCGATCTACAGCCTGCTGATGGTTGAGCACGGTTTTATTGCGCCAAGCATCAACATCGAAAACCTTGATGAGAAGGCGGCGGGCATGAATATCGTGACCGAGCCGACCAAACGCGAATTGACCACCGTGATGTCCAACAGCTTCGGCTTTGGTGGCACTAATGCGACGCTGGTGATGCGCAAGCTGCAGAAATAAGTTTTTCTGCCAAGAAGTTTCAATGGTCGGGCACGCTAAAAACGTGCCCGATTTTTTTATCTCTATCATGCTGCCAGTTGACTGAAATCAAAGTATTTTCAGTTTGCAGGAATGTTGTTAGTCGGCTTTGTCAGCGGGTGTAAATTTTATTCCTGAGGTGATTTTCTGCCGATATACTCGGCGAAGTTTATCCATTCGGAATCATGGCATGTCGGCTTTGGCGTCCATCTCTTTATCCATGCACCGGTTACGCTTCGCAAAGAAGCGGGCAGGCGTATGGCTATTGGCCGTCTGCTGGCTGCTGTTAAACAGCCAATTGGCAATCGCCAGCCATGGCTGCCATCTGCAATTCACCGCGCAAGCCCCCGCAGAGCAGCATATGATGCACATGGCGGCGGCCGAACCGGCGATGGACAGCATGCAGGCTGCTGGGCCGCTGTGTGAAAAACACTGTATCCCCGATCCTCTGCAGCAGGATCACAGTAGTTTAGCCTTGGCAGCGATCTTGCCTGCCAGCGGTGAACTGTTGGTGGCAGCACCCGCCCAGCAGGTGCAATTCTCCCATGCTGATTGGCAAACCCCCCCGATAGCAGGGCCTCCGGCAGAGATTGCGTTCTGCCGATTCCGTGAATAGTCAAAACATTCGCTTTGCCGTCCAAGACGGTAACTCGTGTTGTTTATTGACTATTCCACGGAGCTTTCTTTATGCGTAACTTATTTGCTGCTATTTTCATTTCCCTGTTTTTCTCTTCTGCCGCCGTTGCTGAGCAAATGCAACACCACCAACATGCCGCACCAGCGGAAGATGCCGTCTATCACTCTACCGGGACTGTTAAAGCCTGGAGTGACAAAAAGGTGTTGCTCGCTCATCCGGCGATCCCAGCCCTGAACTGGCCGCCCATGACCATGAACTTTCTTCAGCCCCAACCGCCATTGCCAGCGTTGGTTGCCGGAGCCCAGGTTGATTTCAGCTTCCGTCAGGTTGACGGTGGTTATCAACTGACGGCCATCAGCGCCAGCCAACAATAGCGGGGGCACCATGTCCACATTACTTTCTCACCCGTTGCGGGTGGGCTGGCTGCTGCTTGCCTGGTATACGGCGAGTACGCAGGCCGCCGTACTGACGCTGGAGCAATCGCTGGCTGCGGCAGAGCGTTACTCGGCCGAGCTTTCTGCCAATCAGCATCAGGTAAATGCCTTGCAGAACATGGCCGATTCGGCGATGCAATTGCCCGACCCTAAATTGAAAGTCGGGATTGAAAACGTGCCGGTGCAAGGTAACAACGCCCGGCGTTTGACCCGCGAGGGCATGACTATGGAACGGATTGGCATCATGCAGGATTACGTCAGCAGCAGTAAACGCCAGCGCAAGGCGGATACGCTGCGCGCCGAGGCGAGTAAAACCGCAGCGGGCAGCGCCACCATCCGCGCTCGCCTGCAGCAGCAAACTGCCCAGGCGTGGCTGGAGCTGGCGTTGAGCCAGCAAACGCTGAAGGACGCCCAGGCGTTGCTCAACGAGAGTGAACGCCAGATCGCCGCACAGCATACCGGCGTTGCCAGCGGCAGCTCACCGGCCACTAACGTGATCGACGCGCGCTTAACCTTGCTGGCGATGCAGGATCGGCTCAGTGAGGCACTGCGTGATGCCGCCATCGCCCAGGCCCGGTTGACGCAGTTAACCGGCCAGCCTGAAGCCAGCACGGGTGGCACGTTGCCGCCTTTTGAACGCTTACCTGCGGAAAGTCACCTGTTGCAACAGGCGATCAAACAGCACCCGGAAGTGGTGCAGGCCAGCCGCGAAGCCGACGTGGCGAAAGCCCGTTCGGCCCAGTCGGAAATTGCCGCGATCCCGGACGTGGGGGTTGAGGTGTATTACGGCAAACGGGCCGATGGCTATGAGGATTTGGCCGGGGTGATGTTCACCGTCGATCTGCCGGTGTTCCGCTCACAGCGGCAAGACAAAGACCATGCCGCCGATCTCTCCCGCTCCATGGAAGCCAACGACCAGCTGACGCTACTGATCCGCGATCATCAGGCGCAGCTCGATACGCTGTTGGCCCAATATCAGGCGGCGCAAACCCAATGGCAGCGCCAGCAGCAACAGGCCATTCCGTTGCAACAACAGCGCGTGGCGCTGCAACTGGCGCAATATCGCAGTGGCAAAAGCGATCTTTCTTCGCTGCTGGAAGCACGCCGGGCATTGCTAGACAGCCGTCTTGCCGCCGGTAAAGCGGCGCGCGAACTGGCGCAACTGTGGGCCGCGATCCGCTACCTTACCCCGCAGGAGATAGCACAATGAAAATGCGTTTTAGCTTGGCGCTGTTGGCAGCGCTGGTGGCAGGCGGAGTGGCCGGTTATTGGTTTGCCACCCAGCAGACTGCGGTGGCGAAGCCTACCGACGGCGCAGCCGAACGGCAGGTCCTGTATTGGTACGATCCGATGGTGCCCGGTCAGCGGTTTGATAAACCGGGCAAATCTCCCTTTATGGACATGGAACTGGTGCCGCGCTATGCCGATGAGCAGGAGCAGGACGGCGGCGTCACCATCAGCGCGCGCCAGCAGCAAAATCTGGGGGTACGCACCGCAGCGGCACAGTTACGCGAGCTGAATGTGCAGATTAGCGCCTATGGCAGCGTGGCGATCGACGAGCGCAGCGTGCAGGTGATCGCCGCACGCGCCAGCGGCCTGGTAGAAAAGCTTTACGTGCGCGCCAGCCAGCAGCAGGTGAAAAAGGGCGAAGCGCTGGCGCAACTGTGGATCCCGGATTGGAGTGCGGCACAGCAGGAGTATCTGGCGATCCGCACGCTGGGGGACGGTGCGCTGACCGCCGCCGCTCGCCAGCGTTTAGCGCTGCAATTTATGCCGGAAGCGATTATCCGCCAGGTGGAACGCAGCGGCAAACCGCAGACGCGTATTACCGTCAACGCGCCGGAAAGCGGGTTTATCAACAAATTGGACGTGCGTGAAGGTGCGCAGGTCGTGGCGACGCAAGGGTTGTTTGAACTGGCGAGCCTCGATCCGGTGTGGGTAGTGATCGATTATCCGCAGGCGCAGGCTGGCTTGTTACGGGTCGGGGACGCGGTGCAGGCCAGTTCCGCCAGTTGGCCGGGAGAACGCTTTAGCGGTGAGGTGAGCGAATTGCTGCCGAACGTTGATCCGCTGACGCGCACCTTCAAGGCGCGCATCGTGCTGCAAAACCCGCAGCAGCGGCTCAAGCCGGGCATGTATCTGCAAGTGTCGCTGGCGGCAAACGCCGCAGCCAAACCGGTGCTGGCGATCCCGCAGGAAGCGCTGATCGGCAACGGCGATCGTAACCGAGTGCTGGTGGCGGCGGGTAATGGCCATTTCACCCCGGTTGAGGTGGTGGCCGGTTTAGCGCAAAGCGGCTGGGTAGAAATCAAACAGGGGCTGCAAGTTGGGCAGCAGGTGGTGACTTCTGGCCAGTTCCTGATCGATTCAGAAGCCAGCATGCGCAGCGCCCTGCCGCAGTTGGCCGGGGAGCAAACGGTGAAACAGTACCAGACGCAGGCGGTGGTTGAAGCGCTGGACGGCAATGAGATTACGCTGTCGCACGCACCGGTGCCGGAATTGCAGTGGCCAGCGATGACCATGGATTTCACCCTGCCGAAAGGCGGGTTACCTGCCGGGGTCGGCATCGGCAGTAACGTGACGATCCACTTCAGCGTGGATGAAAACGGTTCGCACATCAGCCAAATCCTGCCGCAAGCCAAAGAGCACGGAGGCCACCCATGATTGCCTCGGTGATCCGTTGGTCGATACGCAATCGTCTGCTGGTGCTGCTGGCGTCAATATTGCTGGCCGCGTGGGGGATTTGGGCGTTGCAGAAGGCACCGCTGGATGCACTGCCCGATCTTTCCGATGTACAGGTGATCGTGCGCGTCACTTACCCAGGGAAAGCGCCGCAGGTGATCGAAGATCAGGTGACTTACCCGTTGACCACCACCATGCTGACGGTGCCGGGGGCCACCACGGTGCGCGGTTTTTCGATGTTTGGTGATGCTTACATTTATATTCTGTTTGAAGATGGCACCGATCCTTACTGGGCGCGCTCGCGGGTGCTGGAGTCGTTGAGCCAGGTGCAGTCTTCATTACCTGCGCAGGCAAAAGTGGCGCTGGGGCCGGATGCCACCGGCGTGGGTTGGATCTATGAATATGCGCTGGTGGACAAAAGCGGCAAGCATAGTCTGGCGGACCTGCGCGCCTTGCAGGATTGGACGCTGAAGTTCGAACTGAAAACTGTCCCCAATGTGGCCGAAGTGGCCAGCGTCGGCGGTATGGTGCGTCAGTATCAGGTGGTGCTGAATCCAGAGAGTATGCGCGCGTTGAACGTTACGCATCAGCAGGTGGTCAGTGCGATTCAGGATGCCAACCAGGAGGGTGGTGGGGCGCTGCTGGAGATGGGGGAAGCGGAATATATGGTGCGCACCTCCGGTTACCTGAAACGGCTCGATGACTTCAATAACGTGGTGATCAGCGCGCGCGACGGCGTGCCGATCCTGCTCGCTCAGGTTGCAACGGTGCGCGAAGGGCCGGAAATGCGCCGTGGCATCGCGGAACTGAACGGTGAAGGCGAAGTGGCCGGTGGCATCGTGGTGATGCGCTACGGCAAGAACGCGCTGGAAACCATCAAGGCGCTGAAGGTGAAGCTGCAGCAGATCCAGCAGACGTTGCCGCCGGGCGTGGAGATTGTGCCGGTTTATGACCGTTCCCAACTGATCGAGAATGCTATTGATACGCTGTCGTTCAAACTGCTGGAAGAGTTCCTGGTGGTGGCGGTGGTCTGCACGCTGTTCCTGTCGCACTTCCGTTCGGCGCTGGTGGCGATGGTCACCTTGCCGCTGGGGATCCTCGGGGCGTTTGTGGTGATGCACTATCAGGGCGTCAACGCCAACATCATGTCGCTGGGAGGGATTGCCATCGCCATCGGCGCGATGGTGGATGCGGCGATTGTGATGATCGAGAACATGCACAAAGTGCTGGAGCAGTGGCGACAGCGTCACCCTGGGCAGCAGCCAACCCCACAGGATTACTGGCGTATCTCCGAGCAGGCGGCAGTGGAGGTTGGCCCAGCGCTATTTTGCAGTTTGCTGATCATTACGCTGTCATTTATCCCGGTGTTCTCTCTGCAGGCGCAGGAAGGGCGGATGTTTGCGCCATTGGCATTCACCAAAACCTATGCCATGGCGGTCTCCGCCGGGTTGGGGATCACCCTGGTGCCGGTACTGATGGGGTATTTTATCCGTGGCCGCATTCCAGACGAACATGCCAACCCGCTTAACCGCTGGCTGATCCGTATCTACCAACCGCTGTTGGCGGCGGTGCTGGCGCGGCCTAAAACCACGCTGGGGGTTTCCGCCGCGCTGCTGGTGCTGACGCTGTACCCGCTCAGCCGCTTGGGCAGTGAATTCATGCCGCCGTTGGACGAAGGCGATCTGTTGTATATGCCCTCCACGTTGCCGGGTATTTCTGCCCGCGAAGCGGCGCGCTTGCTGCAGTTGACCGATCGCTTGATCAAAACCGTACCGGAAGTGGATACGGTGTTCGGCAAAGCTGGCCGGGCGGAAACCGCCACCGATCCGGCACCGTTGACCATGCTGGAAACCACCATTCGTTTTAAGCCGCGCGAGCAGTGGCGGCCCGGCATGACCATGGACAAGCTGGTGGCTGAACTGGACAGCGTGGTGAAGGTGCCGGGCATTGCCAACGTCTGGGTGCCGCCGATCCGCAACCGGCTGGATATGCTGGCGACCGGCATCAAAAGCCCGGTGGGGATCAAGGTTAACGGCAGCAATATTGCCGATATCGAACGCGCTTCCAACCAGATCGAACAGGTGGTGAAACAGGTTCCGGGGGTGACGTCGGCGCTGGCGGAGCGCATTGCTGGTGGGCGCTATGTGGATATTGATATCGATCGCCAGCGCGCGGCGCGTTACGGCGTTTCGGTTAAAGAGTTGCAATCGATCGTGGCAACGCTGGTGGGCGGTGAGAACATCGGTGAAACCATTGAAGGGCGTGCGCGTTATCCGATCAACGTGCGTTATCCGCGTGAGATCCGCGATTCGTTGCAGGCCTTGCGTGAGCTGCCGGTGGTGACAGCGGCGGGCAGCCAGGTGCCGCTGGCCGAATTGGCGGATATCCGGCTGAGCGAAGGCCCGCCGATGCTGAAAAGTGAGAACGCTCGGCTTTCTGACTGGATCTATGTCGATCTGCGCGGGCGTGACCTGAAATCGGCGGTGGAAGAGATGCAGCGTGCGGTAGCACAGCAGGTAACTCTGCCTGCCGGGGTTTCTGTCAGTTGGTCTGGGCAGTTCGAGTATTTGGAACGTGCCAGCGCCCAGTTGAAGATCGTGCTGCCGGTAACGCTCGGGATTATCTTCGTGCTGCTGTTTGTCACCTTCAACAGCGTGCGTGATGCGTTGTTGATCATGGCAACGCTGCCGTATGCGCTGATCGGTGGGGTATGGCTGCTGTTCCTGCTCAATTACAACCTGTCGGTGGCGGGGGCGGTGGGGTTTATCGCTCTGGCGGGCGTCGCGGCGGAGTTTGGCGTGATTATGGTGCTGTATCTTAACCAAGCACTGGCAAAGCATCGTCAGCCAGGTGAACCGTTAAGCCAGCAGCAACTGATGGCGGCTATCAGCGAAGGGGCAGTGTTACGCGTCCGGCCAAAGGTGATGACGGTAGCCACCATTATGGCCGGTTTGCTGCCGATTATGTGGGGCGGCGGCGCGGGTTCGGAGGTGATGCAGCGGATCGCCGCACCGATGATCGGCGGGATGGTGAGCGCGCCGCTGTTGTCGATGCTGGTGATCCCGGCGGTGTATTTGCTGTTGCACAGGAAGCGGTAGGGGGACTCATACTCTATGTTTTCGTCTATTTAAGCTAGGTGTAATGGGAATTGCCGTAACTAATGGAGTGATATGCTCAAACGTCAA
Organism: Serratia sp. MMO-28; assembly: GCF_037199905.1. NCBI lineage: Bacteria > Pseudomonadati > Pseudomonadota > Gammaproteobacteria > Enterobacterales > Yersiniaceae > Serratia > Serratia sp. MMO-28. The sequence continues at coordinate 230,170 of NZ_JBBCVB010000004.1, read as the reverse complement.
CACCAGAACCTGTTATCACGAGGCAACCTTTCCATTCGCATTGTTAGTTGAAATTGCCATTGGCGCAGTGAGGGTAGCCGCGCAGCGGCCGCCTGATATGGCAAGGGGCCGGGGTGCAGGGGGCTGGCTCTTGAGCCCCCTGCTCGGTCGCGTTCACTTTGAGTTAGGGTGAATATAAAGCGTCTAGCGACCGAAAATGATAACTATCCCAGTATGTAAACGAAAAACAGTTCGTAATAACCTTCACTATTTATGCCTAATGAGATTACTGCACCAAAAACGCCTTAAACTGCGGTGTCATTACCGCGCTGAAACCGTCGTCGGTCTTGCTGATCAGATACACCGCCAGCCCTTGCTCTTCCGCCAGCTTCAGCGCTTTTTCCGTGCCCAAGACCATCAGCCCGGTATCCCAGCCGTCGGCTTCCAGCGCCGTGGGGGCGATCACCGTGGCGGAAACCAGCCGGTGGTTAATCGGGCGGCCGGTGGCGGGATCGATCACATGGGAATAACGCTGCCCGTCCTGTTCGAAATAGTTACGGTAACTGCCCGAGGTGCTGATGCCATAACCCTGTAGATCGACCATGGCCTGTACCGCGTTTTCACGGTCGGTAGGTTTCTGAATCGCCACACGCCAAGGCTTGCCCTGGCCGTTGACGCCGCGTGAGGAGACGGCACCGCCCACCGACACCAGATAGTTGGTAATGCCCTTACGCGCCATCAGGCGCACCAACTGATCCACGCCATAACCTTCGCCCAGCGTGGAGAGATCGACATACATCTGCGGCAAATCTTTCTGCAGCCATTCGCCGCGGTTATCGCTGAGCAGTTTCAGGTGCTGCAGGCCGGTATTGCGCTTGGCTGCGTCGATTTGTGGTTGCTGTGGCGCCTTCACCACCCGCTTATCCGGCCCGAAGCCCCACAGGTTCACCAACGGGCCGACGGTGATATCCATCGCACCATGGGTATCGCGGCCAATGCGCTGGGCCATCAGGATAATATCGGCCATGCCGCGCGGAATGGGCTGCGGTTCGCTGCTGTGCGTCTGATTGAAGCGGGATAACACCGAATTCGGGCGATAGGTGGAAATATCGTCGTTGGCCTGTTCCAGCAGGGCATCGATCTCCTGCTGCAACTGCTGTTTATTCTGCTCAATCTCACCGCTGATCTTCACGCTGTAGAAGGTGCCCATGGTTTTGCCTTCAATGTCAATTTGCGGGCGGGTTGTGGTGTCGTTACAGGCGGCAAGCAGGGTGAGTGCTGCGGCCAGCAGTAACCTCTTGGCAAAGGTGTGAACCATGGGAGGATCCTTAAAAGTAAACGAAAGATGATGGATATAGAGCAAAGTGCGGCAAATGAAAAGCTTTTTCAGTGGCGTAATCTGCGCGCTTCGGCTAACGTCTTTGGCCTGCATTCTGGCTGTTTTGCGAAGCGAAAAATATGAGTTCACATGCTGTAACCCGCCTGTTGAGGCCGTTTCTTCACGACCGTTTTTTGCACGCGCTGCTGCTGATCGGCGTGCTGCTGTTTGCGCTTGAGCCGCAGCCGCTGGCCCAGTTTATCGACTGGCGTACCATTATTACCCTGCTGGGGCTGATGCTGCTGACCAAGGGCGTTGAGGTCAGCGGCTATTTCGATTTTATTGGCCGCCTGATCGTCAACAGGCTGCGCAGCGAGCGCTGGCTGGCGCTGTTTCTGGTGTTTTCCGCCGCGCTGCTGTCGTCATTCCTGACCAACGATGTGGCGCTGTTTATCGTCATTCCCCTGACCATTACGCTGAAAAAGCTTTCTGCGTTGCCGGTTAATCGGCTGATTATCTTCCAGGCGCTGGCGGTGAACGCCGGTTCGCTGCTGACGCCGATCGGTAACCCGCAAAATATTTTGCTGTGGAGCAAGTCGTCGTTGTCATTCCTCGGGTTTATCGGCCAGATGGCCCCTTTCGGCGTGGTGATGATGCTCAGCCTGTTGGCGGTGACCTGGTTCAGCTTTCCGGCGCGCGATATTGTGAAAAAGGCTCAAGCTCAGAGTTATCCTTATCAGAAACCCTTGCTGATCGGCTGTTTGGTGCTGTACGGGGTGTTCCTGATCTGCCTGGATTTTGCGCTGCCGCTTTACGGGCTATTGGCGGTGTTCGTCGGTTTCCTGCTGTTGGCGCGGCGGGTATTGCTGCAAATCGACTGGAGCCTGATTTTTGTGTTTATCACCATGTTTATCGATGTCGGACTGTTCACCCGCTTGCCAGCGATGCAGCCATGGTTTAGCCATATCGCTGCGCTGCCAGAGGGAGCGGTGTATGCCTTGGGCATCGGCCTGTCGCAGATTATCAGTAATGTGCCCGCCACCATTTTGCTGCTCAACTATGTGCCTTCCAGCGCCTTGGTGGCCTACGCGGTGAACGCCGGGGGCTTTGGCTTGGCGATCGGCTCCTTGGCTAACCTGATTGCGCTGCGGATGGCGGGGGATCGGCGGATCTGGCTGCGTTTCCATTACTATTCGCTGCCGTTTTTAGCATGGGCGGCGTTGGTTGGCTGGTGGCTGTTATAACGCCGCGGGGTGCCCCGCGGCGTGAAGGTTAACCGCGTGCGGCCAGCAGGCAGATGCTGCGGGTAACCTGATAGGACTTCACGAAGGAACTGATCGGCAGAAACTCGAAGCGCGAATGGAAGTTGTGCGCGCCAGTGAAGTAGTTTGGGGTGATCAGGCCACGGCTGGAAAGCGCTGCGCCGTCGGTACCGCCGCGCATCGGGATCACTTTCGGCGTAATGCCGTGTGCGGCCAGTGCACCGAAAATCAGCTCGATGGCGCGTTTATCCTCGCCGATGGAGTTGCTGATATTGCTGTAAATATCCTGCACCGTACAGCTGACCTTGGCGCGTGGATAGTTGGCAGCAACCTGCTGTACGACTTCCTGCAAACGCGCCTTACGGCGGTTGAAAGCGGCCAGATCAAAATCGCGGATTGACACTTTCAGCGTGGCGTTATTAGAGTTGGCCACCATATCGTTGAACCAGAAATACCCCTCGCGCCCTTCGGTGTGCTCCGGCGTATCCTGAATATCGAACTGATTGATGATATCGGTAGCGATGCGGATTGGGTTAATCAGCACGTTTTTCGCCGACATCGGGTGCGCCGTCACGCCTTCAATACGGATTTCCGCCCCGGCAGCGTTAAAGTTTTCATACACCACCTCGCCCAGTTCGCAGCAGTCGATGGTATAGGCGAAATCAACGTCAAAACGCGCCAGATCCAGCGCTTTGGCTCCGCGCAGGCCAACCTCTTCGTCCGGCACAAAGGCCACCACGATATCGCCGTGGCGATCGGTCGCGCTCAGGTTTGCCAGCAGCGTCATCACCACGGTTACCGCCGCTTTATTGTCGGCACCCAGCACGCTGGTGCCATCGCTGAAAATAATTTCTTCGTTGGGGTAAGCCAGAATTTCCGGGTGCTCGGCAGTGCGCAGCCAGATATCCTGCTCGGCGTTCAGGCACAGGTCTTCGCCGGTAAAGCGCAGGCGCTGCGGATGGATCTCGGCGGCCAGGCCTACGTCAACGGTATCAATATGGGTGATAAAACCGATGCGCGGCGCGCCGGGCTGATTGCCGGGCTTGCGTGCGGTAACGGTGGCGTGCTCATCAACCAACACGTCCTCCAGCCCAAGCTGATGCAGCTCAGCGGCTAACAGCTGTGCCATATCATGCTGACCCGCTGTGGTGGGCAGCGTGCTGGCCGCAGCATCACTCTGGCTGGTGACCGCCAGGTAGCGGAAAAAACGTTCGGTAAGTTGTTCGGCAATAGTGTTACTCATCAAGGTTCCTTGTAATCAAGATCGCAGGCAAGATAATGGTTTTAAAGCTAAATTAGCCCTTTGTCCAATGCAATAACGGGTTATACCCATCATACTTCAAGTTGCTTGGGTGTTGGCTGCCCTCACTCACCCCAGTCACTTACCTGAGTAAGCTCCTGGGGATTCATTCGGTTGCTGCCTACAAGCAACTCGAATTATTTTGGGTATAGTCAGGGGCAATTTTACTCAGTTGCTCAACGGCTGCGCTGATTTCCCCCGGCGTCAGGGCCGAGAAGCCCAGCAGCCAGCCGTCGCGCCGTGCCTGCGGTGTCATATACTGTGCCGCCAAGCCGGGGGTGATCACCCCCAATTGCTGTGCTTGCCGGGTTAAGCGGGCTTCCTGGCCGGGGGGCAACCAAACGGTCAGTTGCAAGCCACCGTTTGCCGGTTGCGCTGTGGCAAAGGCCTTCAGCCGCTGTTCCACCTGCAGCAGCAGCCCGTCGCGGCGGCTGCGATAGAGCTGGCGCATGTAACGGATATGCGCGGCAAAATGCCCTTGCTGGATAAACTCTGCCGTCACCGCCTGCATCAGTTGCGCGCTGTGGCCGTCGTACAGCGTGCGGGCGGTGGTGAACGCGGCGGCCCGTTCCGCGGGCACAATCAGATAGGCCAACCGCAGCGAAGGGAACAGCGTTTTGGAAAAGGTGCCGAGATACAGCACATTGCCATGGCGATCCTGGCTCTGCATGGCGGGCATCGGCTGGCCGTCGTAGTGAAACTCGCTGTCGTAATCATCTTCAATGATCCAACTCTGCTCACGCCGTGCTATCTCCAGCAACGCTACACGTCGTTCCAGGCTGAGGGCTACCCCGGTGGGGTAATGATGAGCAGGGGTCAGATACATCAGGCGCGGTGCGGGCAAGGTACTGCTGGGCTGCAGACCCGCCTCATCGACATTAACGGGGATCAGGTTAGCTCTGGCGCTGATAAAAGCGTTTCTGGCCCCGAGGTAGCCGGGTTCCTCCATCCACACATTGTCCCCTTGATCGAGCAACAGGGTGGCGATCAACTGCAATGCCTGCTGTGAACTGGTCAGCACGATGACCTGTTGGGCCGTACACTGCACTCCGCGAGTCTGGCCAACGTAACCGGCTATGGCTTCACGCAGTGGCAGATAACCCTGTGGATCGCCATAGCGCAACAGCGCTTCGCCGCGCAAGCGCAGTTGCTGAGCGGTGAGCTGTTGCCACAGTTTCAACGGGAACGCCCGCAGGTCTGGGGAGCCTGCGGCAAAGGGCAAGGGTTGCAGCGGATCGCGGCAGCCACCGGTGTGCAGAATCGCCTCGCCGCGCTGCGACAGCCGCAGTTGACCGGCCATTTTTCGCACCGGGAGCGGTTTATTGATGCGGATGGCGACAAAGGTGCCTTGGCCTACTCGGCGTTGCAGATAACCTTCGGCTTCCAGTTGCCGATACGCCGCTTCGGCGGTAACGCGCGAGACTTGCAGATCTGCGGCTAACAGGCGCGAAGAGGGCAGCCGCTGGCCCAGGGGCAGGGCCCCGCTGTGAATCGCGCGGCGCAAGGTATTGCAAACCCGTTCGCGCAGCGTGGTGGCGGCGTGTTCTGGCTGTTGAAACAGGGTCAGCAACACTTGCTGCATAATCGGTCTTATCATGGCGGGGAAATGGGTATCAACCATAAGACCAAAACCGGGCATGATTGTCACTCGTCTTTATGTAGAGGAACCGACACTATGAGCACAGCATCACTCGTTCTGGCATTCCCGCCCGCCAGCGCCGCACAAAGCCTGGATTATCTGGCGGCAAAGCTTAGCTACTACGCTGATTCATATGATGTGGCAGAGGATTTACGCAACGGCGTTGGCGGCATAGTGGTGATCGATACCCGCACCGAAGCGCAGTATGCCGCCGGGCATATTCCGGGGGCGATCAGCTTGCCGCACCGCCTGATGAATGAACAGAGCACCGCCGCATTGGATCGGCATAAGGTCTATGTCACTTATTGCGATGGCATCGGTTGCAACGGCTCCACCAAAGGCGCGTATCAACTGGCCAAGCTCGGGTTTCGGGTGAAAGAGCTGATCGGCGGGCTGGATTTTTGGCTGCGGGACGGGCATCCGCTGGCTACCGGTGATGAAACCGGAACCCTGCAGGGCCAGAGCGCGGCAGCGCAGTGTGGTTGTTAAAACAGCCAGATCAGCAACAGGGCCAGCACCGCAAGGAGCGTCACCAGCACCAAGGGTTTGCTGAGAGGGGATTGCAGCGACGGTGGCAGCACGGCAATCAACGCGTGGAGCAACGGCTGCGGCTGCATGGGTTCACTATGCGCAGGGTGATTATGGCCGGTTTTCTCCAGACGGCGCGTGAACAACTGCTGGATGACGTCATTGATCTGCGTATGAGTCAGCGGTGTATGCGGGCCGCTGTTGAAACGCGTGTGGCAATAGTCGCTGAGCTGTTGCTGTTCCTGCTGATCTGCGGGCTGTTTCAAGACGGCTAACAGATGGTGCAAGGTGGGGGCGCTTTGCGGGCTGAGCGCCACTTTCACCTGCAGAAATTGGCTGAGCAGTTGGAAATGGCGCGCGGGCAGGGGATCGTTAGTCTTTACCCCTACCAGATCGAACAGCGTCTGCCATATTTTGAGAGGTACTTCGCCAGTGGCAGCACTGAGCTTGGTCACCTGCTGTTGCAGATGCTGGTGTTCCGCAGGCAGCAGTGGACGATCGCTGGTGGTGGTTTGCTGCGGATGAGGAATCGTCAGGCCGCCGGTTTGCAGCAGGTTGAGCACCTGTTGTAACTGCGAAGGGCTTAACTGGCTCAATACCGTATGGCCAAACTGCTGGCGGATAAAATCGCTGACGGCCAAGCGGTTATTGCCCTGCGGCAGCAGATCGGTCAGCTGTTGCAGCAATTGGCGGCTGGCATGGCTTTGCTGCGCTAGGGTAAGGCGGTTTTGCAACAGCTGTTCTGCCGGTTGGAAATGGCGCGCCAGCAGTTCGTTGCTGTTGTCTGCCCCCAGTTCATGACGCAGGGTGGCCCAGATCTCTGCCGATTTGGCCGGGCTGAGCGCCATGATTTTCACGATCAGCTTTTCAAGCTGGGTACGCTGTGCCGGAGAGAGCGGCTGATCGTCGGCGTGTGGCACATTGCCCAGGTTCGGCGGGTGATCGAGAGAATTGGGGGCACCTGGCCCGCTCAAAGGTTGCATGTCACCCGTCCTTTGTGGCAAAGAGAATCGTCATACCCGGCGAAAGCACAGGTTTAATCAATTATGATACCTGTAATTCGCCGCTACCAATACCGCAGCAAGACATTTCTTTACAGGCCAATCGTTGCGTATCTGATATACGCCGCTAAGATAGGCGCAGATACCGGATTGGGGAAGTGATGATTAATCGGCCGCGGATTGCAAAATGGTTTTTATGCCTGGCTTGCCTGGTGATGCTGACCTGCATCACCCAGCGCACGGCGGGTTTGCATGCGTTGCAGCTGGCGATCGCCCTTCCTGCAGCGAGTGCCAGTTCATCGCCGATCGCCGGGGATGAGGCCGAAGCGGTGACGCCTTGTGAACTGAGCGCCAAGTCGTTGCTGGCGGCAGCGCCGGTGATGTTTGAAACCGCGCTGTTCGCCCTTGGCATGCTGCTGGTCTTGTTAGCCCCGATTCTTGCCCCGCGTTTGCGCCTCCCACCTCCCCGGGTGATCTCCCCGACTACCCTCAGGGTTCATCTTCGATTATGCGTGTTTCATGAATGAGTTAATCCCCCGTTCTACTTGGTGACTAACTTATTTATGGAGAAAAAACATGTTGAATATCATCAGGCTGGCTTTTGCTTGCCTGCTATTGCTGTGGTTGCCTGCGTCGCAGGCGGCGGACAGCGGCTGGTTGCAAAGCGCGCAAAACCAGCACGCTAAAGTCAGGCTGCGTGCCGATACCAGCAACGGCGCTGAAACCCGCGTATTGCTGTCGGTTGAACTAGAGAAGGGCTGGAAGACTTACTGGCGATCGCCGGGGGAAGGCGGCATTGCGCCTGCGATCGTCTGGCAGGGCAATCCCCCCGCTGCCACCTGGTTCTGGCCGCTTCCCCAGCGTTTTGACGTGGCGGGGATTTCCACTCAGGGCTATCACGATCGGGTGACCTTACCGCTGGTGCTGAAAGGGCCGATACCACGCCAGCTTGCGGGCACGCTGACGCTCTCGACCTGTAACAACGTCTGTATTCTGACCGATTACCCGTTCAACCTGGATCTCAGTGCGCCGAATGATGCGCAGTTCAATCACGACTTTGCGCAGGCAATGGGGCAGGTGCCGATCGCCAGCGGCCTGTTGGAGAGCATCCGCGCTGTTTATCAGCAGGGGGAACTGCAAATCAGCGCCGAACGAGCGGCAGGCTGGCAACAGCCGGAGCTGTTCTTCGACACGCTAAAGGATGCCTCTCTGGGCCAGCCCAAGGTGAGCCACGATGGCACGCAGCTACAAGCGCGCATCCCGGTGAGCGACGGCTGGGGTGAAGCAGCCCCCGATCTGCGCGGTAAAACGCTGCGGCTGGTGGTCAGCGATGGCGGCATGGCGCAGGAAGCCACGGTAACTATCGGCGAACCGCTCGGTTTTTCTCCCGTGAGCGATGTTGCCTTATGGCAGGCGGTGCTGATGGCGCTGGCCGGTGGTTTTATCCTGAACCTGATGCCCTGCGTGCTGCCGGTGCTTGGGATGAAACTGGGTTCGATTCTGCAGGTAGAACGGCGCGATCGGCGCAGCGTGCGCTTACAGTTCCTGGCATCATCGGGCGGTATTGTGGCGTCGTTTATGGCGCTGGCGTTGCTGATGACGCTGTTACGGCTCAGCAATCACGCGCTCGGCTGGGGCATTCAGTTCCAGAATCCATGGTTTATCGGCTTTATGGTGCTGGTGACCTTGCTGTTCAGCGCCAACCTGTTTGGCCTGTTCCACCTGCAGCTATCTTCTGCGCTCAATACCCGGCTGGCGACTCGTAACGGCGATGGCCTGAGCGGGCACTTCTGGCAGGGGGCCTTTGCCACACTGCTGGCAACGCCGTGTTCGGCTCCTTTTCTGGGCATCGCGGTGGCGTTTGCCTTGGCAGCACCGCTGCCGGTGCTGTGGGGCATGTTTATCGCGCTGGGGATCGGTATGAGTTTGCCCTGGCTGTTTATCGCCGCCTGGCCCGCGCTGGCGCTACGCTTACCGCGCCCTGGCCGCTGGATGAACGGCATGCGTCTGGTGCTTGGCCTGCTGATGCTGCTGTCTTCGCTGTGGCTGCTCAGCCTGCTGAGTAATCATATCGGTTGGCAACCCACGCTGATTACGGGGGCGGTGCTGATGCTGGGCCTGCTGTTGGCGGTTTGGCTGCGGCTGGGATGGCGTAGCGCTGCCAGCGTGGCGGCAGTGGGGGGAGTGGCGTTGCTGATCGCTGCGTTCAGCGCAGGCCTGTGGCGGCAACCGCTGCATGACAATATTGCCTGGCAGCCGTTGTCTGAGCAGGCCATCACCCAGGCGCTGGCGCAGCATAAACGGGTGTTTGTCGATGTGACCGCCGACTGGTGCGTGACCTGTAAAGTCAACAAGCTCAACGTGTTGATGCGTGATGACGTGCAAAAAGCCCTCAGCGCCGAGGATGTGGTAGCGCTGCGTGGCGATTGGAGCCGCCCATCGGCGGCGATCTCCGCCTTTCTGCAACAACGCGGCAGCGCCGGGATCCCGTTTAACCAAATCTATGGCCCCGGCAGCCCTCAAGGGGAAGTGATGTCACCGCTGTTAAGCCGTGACGCCGTGCTGAAAGCCCTCGCCAATGCCAAAGGAAGCGAACAATGAAAACATTACTGATTTTACTGATGCTGACGATCTCCCCCGCCTGGGCCGCAGCCCCGTTTACTGCTGAGCAGGAGGCACGGATTAAGACGCTGATTCACGAAACGCTGGTGGCCAACCCAGAGATTCTGGCCGAAGCGGCGAATGCCTGGCAGCAGCAGGCCAGCAATCAGGTGCTCAAGCAGCAGGAAAAAAACTTGTTTAACGATCCCGCCAGCCCGCGCCTGGGTGCCAAAAATGCCAAGCTGACGCTGGTGGTGTTTACCGATTACAACTGCCCGTACTGCAAACAGTTTGATCCGGTACTGGAGAAGATCGTCAAACACTATCCCGAGGTGGCGCTGGTGCTGAAGCTGGTGCCGTTCAAGGGAGAAAGCTCGATCGGTTCGGCGCGCGTTGCGCTAACCACCTGGCAACAGCACCCGGAACAGTTTTGGCCGCTGCATGAACGTTTGATGGCGAAAAAGGGCTTTCACGACAACGCCAGTATTGCGGCTGCTCAGCAGAAAACGGGCGTTACGCCGGTGACACCCAGCGAGCAGAGCATGACGACGCTGCGCAGCAACATGCAACTGGCAGAACAGTTGGGCGTGCAGGGCACGCCTGCCACCGTGATTGGCGATCAGATCTTGCCGGGTGCGGTATCCTATGAGGATCTGGAGGAACTCGTGCAGCAACAACTGGCAAAGGTGAAAAATGGCTAGATTAACGCGTTGGGCGCGTGAACTGGTGGTTCTGGCGCTGATCGTGCTGGTGGCCAGCTTTGCCATGGATTGGCTGCGCGCGCCACAGGCTCCTCCGGCTTTCAATAACCAGATGCTGGAAACGCTCGACGGTGAGCCGGTATCGCTGGCCCAGCTCAGCGCGAGTAAACCGCTGTTGGTTTACTTCTGGGCAAGCTGGTGTGGCGTTTGCCGCTTTACGACGCCAAGCGTCGCCAGACTGGCGGCCAACGGTGGCAATGTGCTGACCGTGGCGCTGCGTTCCGGTGATGATCGGCAGGTTGAGCAGTTTTTGGCTCACAAACAGCTACAGCTGCCGGTGGTTAACGATCGGCGCGGCGAGCTGTCGGCACAGTGGCAGGTGGGTGTGACGCCGACTTTTGTGGTGATTTCTCAGGGCAGGGTGGTGCAGAGCACCAACGGTTGGACCAGCTACTGGGGCATGAAACTGCGGCTGTGGTGGGCCGCGGTTTAATTGCTCTGCACCTTGAGGATCGCCCGGCTTAAGCGGGCGATCCCTTCCTCGATCAGTTCTGGCGTATTGGCGGCAAAATTCAGCCGCAACCCCTGGGCCCCGCGCGCTTCGTCGGCATGGAAACATTCACCGCGCGCAAAGGTGACGCCCTGCTGCCAGGCGGCGGGCATCAGCGCCGTGGTGGTGACAGCATCAGGCAACTGTAGCCAGATAAATAACCCCCCTTCCGGAACCTCAAAACGGCAACCCGTGGGCAAGTGCCGCTGCAACGCCGCCACCATGGCATCGCGATGCAGACGATAGACCCTTCCCGCCCGGCGTAGCTGTTTGTCGTAGCGGCCAACGGTGACAAAGGCATCCAGAGCCCGCTGAATCAGGTTAGAACTGGTGAAGCTGTCAACGTGTTTCAACCTGGACAAGCGCAGATAATGCTCGCTGTCGGCCACCAGGTAACCGATACGCATACTCGGCAACAGCATTTTGGAGAAGGTGCTGACGTAAATCACCGTGCCCGGCGCTGCCAACGCGCGCAGCGAGGGCAGGCTTTTGCCGTTGTAACGCAGATCGCCGACAAAATCGTCCTCCAGAATCACGATGCCCGCCTGCTGTGCCAGAGCCAGCAAACGGCGGCGGCGCGCTTCACTCATGCAGCGGCCCGTCGGATTGTTGAAGTTGGGAATGGTGTAGATCATCTTCGGCCGATGCTGCTTGATCAGCGCTGGCAGCAGCTCAACGCACATGCCGTGCCGATCGCTGGCAACGGAAACAATGTTGATCTGGTGCATGCGCAGCAGGCCCAGCGCTTCGGCATAGGTGGGCTCTTCGACGATCACCGTATCGCCCGGCTGCAACAGCGTCTGGAAAATCAGGCTGATGGCATGCTGGGAACCGTTGGTGATCAGCACCTGCTCGGCGCGGGTGGGGATACCCTGTGCGGTCAGGATGCGCCCCAGCGTGTCGCGCAGCGGGTAGTAACCGCAGTAATCCCCGTAGCTGAAGGCTTCCTCCGCGTGGCGGCTGAGGATCGACAGCAGTATTTTGCGAAACTCCTCCAGCGGGAACACTTTGGAACTGCCAACGCCGGCAGCAAAGTTGATGATATGTTCCGGCAAGGGGATATCCGGGTAGCCGTCCAGCCGCGAGGTCACGGTCGTGAAGCGATCGAGCGGGAATGGCGCCAGAGAAAGTGGTTGTTGGGGCTCTGGGAGTGGTGGCAGGTGGTGGACATAGGCACCGCTACCGCGCCGTTGTTGCAGCAATCCTTTGGCCGTCAGTTCGGCATAGGCGTTTTCCACCGTTAAGCGGCTGACGGACAGCTTGCCCGCCAGGCTGCGCGTTGACGGCAGTTTGTCGCCAGCGGCGAAGGTGCCGCTCAGAATGGCGCGGCGTAACGCCTCTTCGATTTGCAGATACAGCGGAATGTCCTGCTGGCGATCTAACGGAATATGCATGCAAACTGGCTCGGTAGCTGGAGGTGATTTTTAATATATCCTATTATTACCGGGCCTCAAGCAAAGAAAAGTGGCCTGCATAACATCGGGGTAAAGTGGCTATGGCGGCAAAATATGGCCGCGTTAGAATCTCAGCCAGAAGAGTTAGCTGACGAAGATGTGAGGGTGTTATGTCATCACCAACGGGGATTTCCGCCGCGCCGCCGCTTGCCAGTGGGCGTATTTTAGCTGGCCGCAGCCAAGGCTATGTGATTGCCATTATCAGCGCCATGTTGTTGGCGTTTACCGCGATCATTATCCGTGCGCTGACGCAGTATTTTCACCTGCCGACCTTTGTGCTGGCCTTTTGGCGCGCCGCGCTGGTGGCTTTGGTACTGTTGCCGCTGCTGTTGCTGTTCAGGCCAGAATGGGCGCGCCTGCGCCGCGAACAGGTGCTGTTCTACGCCGGTTACGGCCTGCTGCTGGCGCTGTTCAACGGCCTATGGACGCTGTCGGTGGCCCTGAACGGCGCTTCGGTAGCCACTATCCTGACGTATTGCTCGGTGGGTTTTACCCTGTTTCTTGGTTGGATGATATACCGCGAGCGTCTTAGCCCGCGTGAGTTGCTGGTGATCGTGATCAGCCTGGGCGGGTGTTTTCTGGTAAGTAACGGCGACAGTATGGGCAACACGCGCTTCGATCTGCTTGGGCTGGTGGTCGGGATGTTATCCGGCATTGGTTATACCCTGTACACCCTCGGCGGGCGCATCGCCAGCGAACGGCGTTACCCGGTGTGGAACACCATTTTGTATGTGTTTGGTTTTTCTGCGGTTTATCAGTGGCTGTTTAATACCCTGCTGACGTTTTTCCCGCTGGCGGCGTTTCACGGCATGACTGGCGATCTGTGGTTTTTGTCGCAGGGGGCGCAAGGTATTCAGTGGAGCGGTTGGCTGTTGTTGCTCACCTTGGCCGCCGGGCCGACGCTGTTGGGGTTCGGTCTGTACAATATCAGCCTGAAAACGCTGCCATTGGCGGTGGCGAACCTGATCCTGTCGCTGGAGCTGGTGTTCACCGCGGTGATCGCCTATTTCCTGCTGGACGAAAATATGAACCAGCTACAGCTGCTCGGCAGTGCGCTGGTGATGGGCGGGGTATTGATGCTGAGAAAGCGGGAAGGATAAAAAAGGGGCCGATTGTGGCCCCTTGGGTGATTACTCTACCTTGGCGGCCTCGACGGTAATGCTGCGGCGCTTGCGCAATTTGCGCAGCACCGGTGGCAGGACCAGCACGGCAACTGCCAGCACCAGCAGGCATTGTGCGATCGTGCTGCTCCACAGGATGCCAAACTCACCGTTGCTGATCGACAGCGCGCGGCGCAGGTTCTGTTCCAGCATTTCCCCCAGTACAAAACCGAGGATCAGCGGCGACATCGGGAAGTGCATTTTCCGCAGCAGATAGCCAAATACCCCGAGCCCGACCATCAACAGCAGATCGAAAGTGGTGCTGTGTACGGCATAAACCCCCACCGCCGAGATAGCGGCGATGGCTGGCACCAGGAACCATAACGGCACGGTCAGCATGCGCGTGAACAGGCCGATCAGCGGGATGTTCATGATCAGCAACATCACGTTGGCAATCAGCAGTGCGGCGATCAGCCCCCAAACGATATCCGGTTGCTCGGTGAACATCGCCGGGCCTGGGGTGATGTTATACAGCGTCAATGCCCCCATCATCACCGCCGTGGTGCCGGAGCCCGGTACCCCCAGCGTCAGCATCGGGATAAACGAGCCGCAGGCCGAGGCGTTGTTAGCGGCTTCTGGCGCGGCCACGCCACGAATGTCCCCTTTACCAAAGGACTCGCTGTTGCCGCTGATTCGCTTCTCGGTCATATAGGTCAGCGCGCTGGCGATGGTTGCCCCTGCGCCTGGCAGGATGCCGACGAAAAAGCCGATAAATGAAGAGCGCAGAGTGGGGCCAACGCACTCGGCGGCCTCTTTGCGGTTGAACAGCAGGCGACCGGTTTTGCGGATCAGTTTCTGGCCGGTGCTGGTGCTTTCCAGCATCAGCAGGATCTCACTGACGGAGAACAGGCCAATCACTACCACGATAAATTGAATGCCATCGGAGAGGTGTACGCTGTCGAAAGTGAAGCGGTAAACGCCGGTATTGGCATCCACTCCCACCGTCGCCAGCCCCAGGCCGATCAGCGCTGCCAGCAGCGACTTCAACGGGTTTTCGCTCATCATGCTGCCAAGGCAGGCGATAGCAAACACCATCAGCGCGAAGTATTCCGCCGGGCCAAAGGCCAGCGACCAGCGCGCCAGCATCGGGGCGAACAGGATGATCCCCATAATGGCAATCAGTGAACCGACAAAAGAGCTGACCGCCGAGATCGACAGCGCTACGCCGGCACGCCCTTGCTGCGCCATCGGGTAGCCGTCCAAGGCGGTCATGATCGCCGCGGCATCACCCGGCACGTTGAGCAGAATCGACGAGATACGCCCGCCGTACTCACAGCCGATGTACACCGTAGCCAGCAGGATCAACGCCGATTCTGCAGGCAATTTCAGCGCGAACGCCAGCGGCAGCAGGATCGCCACGCCGTTGATTGGCCCCAGGCCGGGCAGCAAACCAACGATGGTACCGACAAAACAGCCGATCAGAGCGATAACCAGGTTCTGTGGCAGCAGCGCCACTTCGAACCCTTGTGATAAATACATCCAGGTTTCCATTATCGTCTCCGTTAGCTCAGCCAGGCGCCGAGTGGCAGCGTGACATCGAGTAGGTAATCAAAGGCAAAAAACAGCGACACGCCCATGACCGCGCCAGAGATCAACGCGGCCCTGACCGTGGCCTGAAACAGCAGGCCAATGCTGAAGGTCAGCAGCGCGGTGGCCAGCGGGAAGCCGAGCCATTCAAACCCCCAGGCGTACAGCACCAGGGTAATGACCAGCACCAGCAGGCGTTGCAGCACTTGCTTATGCGGCCATTCGATGACCTGCGGCCGGCGCAACAGTAACAGCGCAGCACACAGCGCCATCAGCCCCAGAATCGCCAGTGGGAAAGGGCGCGGCCCCAAGGGTTCATAGCTGTATTCGCTTTGAATGCCCCAGCCGATGAACAGGCCGCCGAAGCACAGCAGCAGCCAGATGCAGGCAAAAATACGATCGCTCATAGGGTGCCCCGAGGTTATTTGGCCAGACCGAACGCTTTTGCCTGTTCACGGTACTGGTTCACCTGATTTTTCACGTAGGCATCCAGTTCCTGACCGGTCATGTTGAACTCAAACAGACCGCGCAGATCGCGTTGTTTCTTGAATTCGTCGGTTGCCATGGTTTTCTTGAAGGTGTCGATCCACCACTGGTACTCTTCTTCGCTGACTTTCGGGCCAACGTAGAAACCACGGATGATCGGCCAGACCAGATTAAAGCCTTGCTCTTTAGCGGTAGGCACGCTGGCCAGTTCACCCGGCAGGCGTTCTTCGGCGTACACTGCCAGCACGCGGATTTTGTCGCCCTGCAGGTGAGGCACCATCTCGCTCAGATCGCCAGATACCGCCTGAATGTGATTGCCTAACAGCGCAGTGACCGGTTCGCCGCCGCCTTCAAACGCCACGTAACGCATCTTGTGCGGATCGATGCCCACTTCGCGCGCCAGCAGCGCGGTTTTCATCCAGTCCTGGCTGCCGATGGAAGCCCCGGCACCAAATACCACGCTGTTCGGATCTTTCTTGAAGGCATCCATCAGGTCTTTCAGCGTTTTGTAAGGTGAGTCGGCGCGCACCGCGATCATGCCGTAATCGGTGCCCACGGCTGCCAGCCACTTCACGTCATCTACGCCGTAACGGCCAAATTTGCCTTGCGACAGGTTCAGCAGCGAACCGCCAGAGAAGGCCACCACGGTGCCGAACTCTGCCGGGCGCTGGGCGACGATGGCGTTATAGGCAACGGCACCAACGCCGCCGGGCATGTAGGTGACGCGCATTGGTTTATCGATCGCTTTGGTTTCTTGCAACGAAACCTGGATCAGTTTACAGGTAAGATCGAAACCGCCGCCGGGCTTGGCCGGGGCGATACACTCTGTGCGGCTGGGGGCGTCAATGGCGAAGGCCTGGTTAGCAGCAAACAGCAGCGCAGTGGCGGTAAGCGTACGGGTAATTATTGTTTTCATGGTTTTCCCCATTGGTTTTGTTTCAGATTGTGAGAATCCCCGCTGACACGGGGTTGCTGAATTGTTAAAACAACAACCTTTCATTTACCTTTCATCGAGCAGCAAAGTTTACAGGATGTGATATGCGTCTCTTGTTAGTAGAAGATCACCCCGAGTTATCTCATTGGCTACAAAAGGCCCTGACCGGGCTCGGGTTTGCGGTGGATGTCGCCGCAGATGGGGTGATTGCCGACCACTTGTTATTGAACGAGAGCTACGCACTGGTGGTGTTGGATGTAGCGTTACCGCGGCTGAATGGCCTGGATCTGCTGGCACGGTTGCGTAAACGCGGGCAGGAGTTACCGGTGCTGTTACTCACGGCGCGGGCAGACGTGGCCGATCGGGTGAAAGGGTTGAACTTGGGGGCTGACGATTACCTCACCAAACCCTTTGAACTGAATGAGCTGGAGGCGCGCATCCGGGCGCTGTTGCGCCGCAGCGTGGGTGGCATGCAGCGGGCGCTGAAATACGGTGCGCTGACCTACCACGATGAAGGCTATTTTCTGCTGGAGGAAAAGCCATTAGCCCTGACGCCGCGCGAACTGGCGGTGCTGACCGCCTTGATGCATCGCCGTGGCCGCCCGGTGGCCAAGCAGCAACTGTTTGAGCAGATATTTACCCTGACGGATGAAGCCAACCCGGAAAGCATCGAGCTGTACGTGCACCGGGTACGCAAAAAACTGCAGGGCAGTAACGTGATGATTGTGACGCTGCGCGGCTTGGGTTACAGCCTGGAGCTGTGCGATGAAATGGCTTAAAGCGCCGCGTTCGCTGTTCAATCAGTTGCTGTTGTTCTTTGGTTTGCCGCTGCTGATGCTAGGGGGGATCTCGATCTACACCCATTATTTCAGCGCGATGAGCGCCGCCACGCTGGCTTACGATCGCACGCTGCTGGCCTCGGCGCGTACGGTGGCGGAACGGCTGGTGGTGCGCAATCAGCGGTTGGAAGTGGACGTGCCTTACGTGGTGCTCGACAGCTTTGAGCGCAACATGAACGATCAGCTTTACTATCAGGTGATCTCACCGGAAGGGCAGAGTATCTCGGGGTACCACGACTTACCCAAAATGCCTGAGTATATTCCACGCTCCAACCTGTATCCGGCGTTGGTGCATTTCTACGATGCGCAATACCGTGGCCGCCCGATTCGGGTTGCCGCGCTGTTCCAGCCGGTGAATGAATCCGGTGTGATGGGCATGGCGACCATCGTGGTGGCAGAAACGCTGGAGTCCCGGCGCTATCTGGCGCGGCAGATGCTGCTGGCGGCGTTGCTGAGCCAGGGCACGGTGGTGGTTCTGACGCTGATCCTGGCCTATGTGCTGCTGAAAAAGGTGCTGAAGCCGATGCGCAAGCTTTCCGGCATGATGCTGCGGCGCGACCCAGGGGAACTGACCCCTCTGCCGATGGTGTTGCCGTGGTCTGAAATGCAGCCCTTGCTGCTGGCGTTCAACCGTTACATCGAACGATTGCGGGTGATGGTGGCGCGCCAGGAGCGCTTCAGTGCCGATGCTTCTCATCAGCTCAGAACGCCATTGACGGTGCTGAAAACTCAGGTGAGCGTCGCCCTGGCAAGCGATCGGCCCGAACAGTGGCGGGAAAGCCTGGAGGGGATGAGTCACACCCTCGACAGCACCATAGCGCTGACCGATCGCTTACTTCATCTCTCGCGCCTGAAAGCGCATGAGCGCGATGCCGATCGCCAACTGCAGCCGGTCGATCTGGCCCAGCTACTGCGTGATGCCTGTTTCTCTCGCTTACCCCAGGCGCGCAGCAAGCAGATCGATCTCGGCTATGAAGGCGTTGAGCAGTGCCGGATAGCCGGGGAGGCCCTGCTGCTCACCGAGCTGTGCGCCAACCTGCTCGACAACGCGCTGAAATACACGCCCCCTCAGGGGATTGTCACCGCGCGTCTGCTGATTGAAGAGCAGCAAGGGATCCTGGAGATTGAAGACAGCGGGCCGGGGATTGCCGCGGAACAGACGCAAGCGGCGCTGCAGCCGTTCCATCGGCTGGACAACGTGGGTGCCCAACCAGGAGCAGGATTAGGGCTGGCGTTGGTCAAAGATATCACCCATTACCACCACACCCGCCCGGAGCTGTTGGCCTCTCCCCAGCTAGGCGGCCTGTTGGTGCGGGTGCGTTTTACATTGCTGGCTTAATGTTGGCTGAGCATCACTCTTTACAGGTAACAGGCGTGATTTCAGCCGCTTTCTTTCGCCCCAGCGGGGTGCGCAAGCGCTGCGACAGGAGCACGCCCAGTAGGGTGACGCCGCCGCCAATCAGGTGATAGCTCTGTAAATGTTCATGCAGGAACAGCACGGCGATAATGGCGGTAAATACCGGGGCCAGATTCATAAAGATCGAAGCGGTATTAGCCCCCAGGCGCATGACCCCTTGGATCCACAGGAACGGCGCAAAAATTGAAGCGGGAATACCGGCGAACAACACCAGTGGGATGTTCTGGTTGTTGAGCTGAACGTCCGGCGTCAGCAGGAAGTTAGGCAGCAGCAACAGCACGCCAAACAGGATCTGCATGTACAAAGACTGCCAGTTTGGCAAGGCGATCGCCCAACGCTTGGTCAGCACGCTGTAGAGCGCATAAGATGCCGCAGCGGCAAGCATCATCAGTTCACCTTTGCCAATGCCATGCTCCAGTAATTGCCCCGGCTGACCGGCGCTCACCAGCCACACCAGGCCGCCAAGCGACAGAATAGCGCCCAGCGCGATGCCGACGGTAGGGGCGACACGCAGCACAACAATGCTGATTAATACGGTCAACAGCGGGATCAGCGAGTTAAGAATACCCATAAACAGTGCGCTAACGCTGTGCGCGGCGTAATACGCCAGGCTTTGGTACAGCACCATCCCCAGCAGGCCAAGAATCAGCAGTTTCCAGAGATTGGCGCGCACGGTTGGCCAATTGCGGATCACGCCCGGTAGTGCGAATGGGGTTAACACTATCAGGGCCAACAGCCAGCGGTAGAAAGAGATCGCTGCCGGATCGATGGCGGTGGCGGAAACTTTGCTGACGATGGCGTTGATCGACCAAATCAGCACGGCCAGGAAGGGGAAAAGCATATTCATGATAATTATTCTCAACAACTGATAAGCTACTGGCTAGTCTACCTGTGTCCGGTTTATTATATATAGTGATAACCAGACACTCTTTCGCGAAATCAAGACAACTTCACTATGGCTGAAACCCGTCATTCTCCCTCCGCCGAGGTGGCCGCACCACGCACCTTGTTTTTTCACTGCGAAGAAACCAATGCTGATACCGAATATCTGCCACATAGCCACGACTGGGGACAGGTGGTATGCGTTAAGACCGGCGTGATAGCGTTGAATATTGCCGGGCAGCGCTTTCTGGCACCGCCGGAGTTTGCGGTCTGGCTGCCAATCGGCATGGAGCATTCCAGCTATAACCGCAAGCCAGCGCTGTTTCGCACCATCAATATAGCCAAATCGCTGTGCGTGGGTTTGCCGGAGCAGGCGTGCTTGCTCAATGTGTCGCCGGTGTTCAGCGCCATCGTTGAAGACTGCCTGGCGCGCCGGATGTTGGAGCCGCAAACCGAAGAAGACCTGCGCCTGTGCCAGGTGCTGATCGATCAACTGCGTATTTCGCCGGTCCAGCAAACCTATCTGCCGACTTCGCAGGATAAATTCCTGGCTCCGGTGCTGCAGGCGCTGGAGCGCAGCCCGGCAGACAATACCTCGCTGGCGGTGTGGGCCGGGCGGGTATATACCACGGAAAGAACCCTTTCGCGCCGTTGTCAGCAGGAATTGGGGATGTCGTTCAGCGAATGGCGCCAGCGCCTGCGTTTTTTGCACGCACTTTCGCTGCTCGAACAAGGGAAAACCGTGCAGGAGGTGGCGCTGGATGTTGGCTACAGCTCGGCTTCCGCGTTTATCGTCATGTTCCAGCAGGTGGCTGGCACCACCCCGGAACGTTTTCGTCGCGCATAACAACGTTTGGGGTTCTGTACCATTCGGTGGCACACTATTTTGCCGCTTGAGCGCCAATCCCGTCGGAGAATAACGTGAAGATTTTAGTTGATGAAAATATGCCCTATGCGGTGGAGCTGTTCGGCCGCTTGGGTGAAACGCTGGCGGTGCCTGGCCGCCCGATCCCACGCGAGGCGCTGGCCGATGCCGACGCGCTGATGGTGCGCTCGGTGACGAAAGTGAACCAGGATCTGCTGGCAGGCACCGGTATTGGCTTTGTCGGCACCGCCACTGCGGGGACCGATCACGTTGATGAAGTGTGGTTGCAACAGGCCGGTATCGGCTTTTCGGCTGCGCCCGGATGTAACGCCATTGCGGTGGTGGAATATGTGTTTTCTGCCCTGATGCTGCTGGCCGAGCGTGATGGTTTCCACCTGCGCGATAAAACCGTCGGTATCGTCGGTGTGGGCAATGTGGGTTCCCGCTTGGATGCGCGCCTGAAAGCGTTGGGGGTGCGTACCTTGTTGTGCGATCCGCCGCGTGCCGATCGCGGTGATGCCGGTGAGTTCTGGCCATTGGAAAAGCTGGTGGCTGAAGCGGATGTGCTGACTTTCCACACCCCGCTGAACAAGTCCGGCCCGTATAAATCCCTGCACTTGGCTAACGCCGATCTGCTCGACGCGTTACCGGATGACCGTATCCTGATCAACGCCTGTCGTGGTGCGGTGGTGCACAACGCCGCCTTGCTCAAGGTGCTTGAGCAAGGTAAGCGGCTCAGCACGGTGCTGGACGTGTGGGAACCTGAGCCGGAGCTTTCCTTGCCGCTGCTGGATTGGGTGGACATTGGCACCGCCCATATTGCCGGTTATACGCTGGAGGGCAAAGCGCGCGGCACCACTCAGGTATTTGAAGCCTTCGCCCAGCATCTGGGGCAGCCGCAGCAGATCGCACTGGCTTCACTGCTGCCAGTGCCGGAATTCAGCGAGGTTCGCCTCAACGGGCCGCTGGATGAAGGCAAGTTAAAACGATTGATGCACTTGGTGTATGATGTGCGCCGCGATGATGCGCCGCTGCGTAACGTGGCCGGGTTGCCGGGCGAGTTTGATCGCTTGCGTAAGCATTATCAGGAGCGCCGCGAATGGTCTTCGCTGCGGGTGCTGTGTGATGACAGCGCCAGCGCGGAACTGCTGCATAAGCTGGGCTTTGGCGTGCAATAATGCATAGTTATGCAGTAAAGGTGTAAGGGATCGCCCCCTATCCCTGTGGAAGAGGGCCGGGGTGAGGGGCTGTCGTCTAGTGAGTGCCCCCTAATCCTTTCCCCAAAAGAGAGGGGGAAAGGATGAGCTTTAAACCAACTTTTTATACTCGGGCGGTGGTTTTACCGCCCGCTTGCAAATGAATACTCTGGAGATAACCCAATGTCTGACGGCTGGAATATCGCTCTGCTCGGCGCGACGGGCGCAGTAGGTGAAGCGTTGCTGGAATTGTTGCAGGAACGTCAGTTCCCGGTGGGTGAACTCTATCCTTTAGCCAGTGAACGCAGCGCCGGTGCCACGGTGCGCTTCAACGGCAAGTCCCTGTTGGTGCAAAACGCCGAAGAATTTGACTGGTCGCAGGCGCAGTTGGCATTTTTTGTCGCCGGGACGCAAGCGGCCGCCCGCTATGCGGATGAGGCCGGCAACATGGGCTGCCTGGTGATTGACACCAGCGGCCTGTTTGCTCTGGAGCCGGATGTGCCGCTGGTGGTGCCAGGCGTTAACCCGCAGGTGCTGGCAGATTACCGTAACCGCAATATCGTGGCGGTGGCCGATAGCATGGTGAGCCAACTGCTGACGGCGATTAAACCTCTCACCGAGCAGGCGGGGCTTTCGCGTTTACACGTCACTACGCTGATGTCGGTTTCGGCACGTGGCAAAGTGGCGGTGGACGATCTGGCGGGCCAGAGTGCGCGTCTGCTGAACGGCATTCCTGCCGAACCGGGCGTGTTTGCCAAACAATTGGCCTTCAACATTCTGCCGTTGATGGCGGATGAGCAGGGCAGCGTGCGTGAAGAGCGCCTGATCGTCGATCAGGTGCGTAAAGTATTACAGGACGAAGGGCTGCCTATCTCGGTAAGCTGCGTCCAGTCACCGGTATTTTACGGCCATGCGCAGGTGGTGCATCTGGAAGCGTTACGCCCGATCGCCGCAGAAGAAGCACGCAGCGAGCTGGAACAGGCCGAAGATATTCAACTGAGTGAAGAAGACGATTATCCGACCCAGGTGACGGAAGCTTCCGGCAGCGATGTGTTGTGCATCGGCTGCCTGCGTAATGATTACGGTATTCCTGAAATGCTGCAGTTCTGGTCGGTGGCCGACAACGTGCGCTTTGGCGGCGCGCTGATGGCGATCGAAACCGCTGAGCGCCTGTTGCAGGAGCAGATGTACTGATGTCTGAAGTGGAGTTGCCAACCCCGCCGTTGCTGAAGATTGCGCTGGGGATTGAGTATGATGGCAGCCGATATTACGGCTGGCAGCGTCAGCAGGAAGTGGCAAGCGTGCAGGCCTGCCTGGAAAAGGCGCTGAGCAAGGTTGCGGATGCGCCGATCGGCGTATTTTGCGCCGGGCGAACCGACGCTGGGGTGCATGCCACCGGCCAGGTGGTGCATTTTGAGACCGCGGCGCTCCGCAAGGAGGCGGCCTGGACGATGGGCGTCAACAGCCATCTGCCGCCGGATATCGCCGTGCGCTGGGTCAAGGAGGTCAGCAGTGATTTCCATGCCCGTTTCAGCGCCACCGCCCGCCGCTATCGTTACATCATCTTTAATCATCGTTATCGCCCGGCGGTGCTGCAGCAAGGGGTCACCCATTTTTACCATCCGCTGGATGCCGATCGCATGCATCGTGCGGCGCAGGCGTTGTTAGGAGAGAACGATTTTACGTCGTTTCGCGCCGTGCAGTGCCAGTCGCGTACCCCGTGGCGTAACGTCAAGCAGGTTAAAGTGACGCGTTACGGCGAATATATTGTGGTGGATATCAAGGCCAATGCCTTTGTACACCATATGGTGCGTAACATTGTGGGTAGCCTGATGGAGATTGGCTGCGGGAATCAGAGTGAGAACTGGATGGCCGAACTGTTGGCGCTGAAGGATCGCAACCTGGCGGCCGCTACGGCGCGGGCAGAGGGGTTGTATCTGGTCGCCGTCGATTATCCTGAGCAGTTTGCTTTACCGCGGCCACCGATGGGGCCGCTGTTTTTAGCTGACGATTAAGCAGCCTGATGGCAGGTTAATGCGTTGTTCACTGGTGTAAATACCGGGTGGGAGAGACACTCGGTTAGACGAGAGAGTTTATGGATATCATTAAGTTTATCATTGATTTCATTCTGCATATTGACGTGCATCTGGCTGAACTGGTGGCGCAATATGGCATGTGGGTTTACGCCATTCTGTTCCTGATCCTGTTCTGTGAAACCGGGCTGGTGGTGACGCCGTTCCTGCCGGGAGATTCTCTGCTGTTTGTTGCCGGTGCGCTGGCTGCGCTGCCGTCTAACGATCTCAACGTACACACCATGGTGGCATTGATGGTGATCGCCGCGGTGATCGGCGATGCCGTCAACTATACGATTGGCCGGTTGTTTGGCGAGAAGCTGTTCAGCAACCCGGATTCAAAAATTTTCCGCCGCAGCTATCTGGATAAAACGCATCAATTTTATGAAAGACACGGCGGAAAAACCATTATCCTGGCGCGATTTGTGCCGATCGTGCGGACATTCGCCCCGTTTGTTGCCGGGATGGGGCACATGTCCTATCGTCATTTTGCTGCGTATAACGTGATTGGTGCGCTACTTTGGGTGCTGCTGTTCACTTATGCTGGTTACCTTTTTGGCGACCTGCCGATCGTGCAGGAAAACTTGAAATTGTTGATCGTTGGGATCATCTTTGTTTCAATTCTGCCGGGCATTATTGAAATCTGGCGCCACAAACGCGCGGCTGCCCGCCAGCAAAAACAGTAAAAACAGCGCTTAACCTATCGGTTCGACCAGTTTTTTATCCACAGGACCGGGCCGATATGGTTTAATGAGCGACATTTATGGTCTGTTCCTGCGAACAACCTTGAAACCAGTGCCTCGGCAGCACGCCTATCGTGCTGATTTCGGGCGCTTTTTCACTGGGTCTGTTTTCGGGGGGATTGTTACAGCATGAACAGCGGACTGGCGTCTGCCAGGTTCAAACAGAAAGGTCATCGATGAGCTGGATTGAACGAATTCTTAACAAGAGCAATATTACACAAACCCGCAAGGTGAGCATTCCCGAAGGGGTTTGGACCAAGTGCGATAGCTGCGGCCAGGTTCTCTATCGTGCCGAGCTGGAGCGCAATCTTGAAGTGTGCCCGAAGTGCGATCACCATATGCGTATGTCAGCGCGTATGCGTTTGCATACCCTGCTGGATGAAGACAGCGAGGTGGAGTTGGGCAGCGAACTGGAGCCGAAAGACGTTCTGAAGTTCAAGGATTCCAAAAAGTATAAAGACCGCCTGGTGGCTGCACAGAAAGCGACAGGTGAGAAAGACGCGCTGGTGGTGATGAAAGGCACGCTGTACGGCATGCCGGTGGTAGCCGCTTCCTTCGAATTTGCTTTTATTGGTGGTTCGATGTCTTCCGTCGTCGGCGCGCGCTTTGTGCGTGCGGTAGAACAGGCGCTGGAAGATAACTGCCCGCTGATCTGCTTCTCTGCCAGCGGCGGCGCGCGCATGCAGGAAGCGCTGATGTCGCTGATGCAGATGGCGAAAACCAGTGCTGCACTCGCCAAACTGCAGGAGCGCGGTCTGCCGTATATTTCTGTGCTGACCGATCCGACCATGGGCGGTGTTTCCGCCAGCTTGGCGATGCTGGGTGATATCAATATTGCCGAGCCAAAAGCGCTGATTGGCTTTGCCGGCCCACGGGTTATCGAACAGACCGTACGCGAAAAACTGCCGCCGGGCTTCCAGCGCAGCGAGTTCCTGATCGAAAAGGGCGCGATTGACATGATCGTACGCCGTCCGGTGATGCGTCAGACTTTGGCGAGCATTCTTTCCAAACTGACCAACCAACCGCAGCCGCAGTTTGACGACGCGGCACCGGTTGCTGCACAAGAAAATCAGGCTGATGCCTGATCCGCAGAAGAGCGGCCGCACCGGTCACTGACCGGTGCGGTATTTCAATCGCCATTTTGTGGCTAGCGTGATTGAAAACGCAAAGCGTCGCCTTACGGGTATATGAAGCGATGGAACCCATGCAAAACCACCCAATTCCCCAAGCCACGTCGCCATTGAGCTCGTGGCTTTATTATCTGGAACGCTTGCACAGCCAGGCGATCGAACTCGGCCTGGAGCGCGTGCAGCGCGTTGCGGCACATCTTGACCTGCTCACACCTGCTCCCACGGTATTTACCGTTGCCGGTACCAACGGCAAAGGCACCACCTGCCGTACGCTGGAAGCTATCCTGCTGGCCGCCGGGTTACGTGTTGGTGTCTACAGTTCACCGCACCTGGTGCGTTATACCGAGCGGGTACGCGTTCAGGGGGAGGAACTGAGCGAAGCGGAACATAGCCGCTCGTTTGCGGCCATTGAAGCCGGGCGTGGTGCAACCTCTCTGACCTATTTCGAATTCGGTACGCTGTCGGCGTTGCAACTGTTCAAACAGGCTAAGCTTGACGTGGTGATCCTGGAAGTCGGGCTGGGCGGGCGCTTGGACGCGACCAATATCGTCGACCCGAGCGTGGCGGTGGTAACCAGTATCGCCCTGGATCACACCGACTGGCTGGGGAGCGATCGCGAAAGCATTGGCCGTGAGAAAGCGGGGATTTTCCGCAGCGGCAAACCGGCGATCGTCGGCGAACCGGATATGCCGCTCAGCATTCAGCAAGTGGCAGAGAATCTGGCCGTTCCGCTGTACCGCCGTGGCGATGCCTGGAACTTCAGCGAGCAGGGTGAACGCTGGCAATGGGAGGGGGATGGCACCAGGCTGACCAATCTGCCGCTGCCAAACGTGCCGCTGGCCAATGCGGCAACCGCGCTGGCAGCACTGCACTATTCTGCGCTTGAGATCGATGAGAAAGCGATTTTTGCCGGATTACAGCAGGCAACTCTGCCAGGGCGCTTCCAGATTGTGCAGCGGGAACCGTTGCTGATCCTGGACGTGGCGCATAACCCGCATGCGGCGGCCTATCTGGCCGGGCAACTGGCGAAGTTGCCACGCAATGGCGGCAAGGTGCGTGCCGTGGTGGGCATGCTGTCGGATAAAGACATTGCCGGTACGCTGGCTTGCCTGAGCGGGCAGGTGGATGTCTGGTACTGCGCCCCGCTGGAGGGCCCGCGCGGTGCCAGCGTTGCGCTGCTGGCGCAGCATTTAACGGAACCGCGGCAGTTTAGCGATGTCCAAACTGCCTGGCGTCAGGCGATGCAGGATGCAGATCTTCAGGACATTGTGATCGTCTGCGGTTCGTTCCACACCGTTGCACACGTGATGGCGGCGTTAGACGAGAGGCGGGGAGCGTGAGTGGCAAGTAAATTTCAGAACCGACTGGTTGGCACCGTGATTCTGGTTGCTCTGGGGGTCATTATCCTGCCGGGGTTGCTGGACGGAAAGAAGAGACATTATGAGGATGAGTTCGCAGCCATTCCTCTGGTGCCGAAACCGGGTGATGTGCATGAAACCGACGTGATACCGCCGGTGAATCAGCCGTTGCCTGCACAGCCGCCGGAAGGGGCAGGTGCCTTGGTTGAACAGCAAGCGGCATCCGAAGCAGCAGCCCAGCAGGTGGTAAATAATCAACGTGGGCAGCAGCAGGAACAGCAGCAGCCAGCCGCGGTAACTCCACCGCCGATCGAAACCAAGCCGGTGCCACAGCCCAAGCCGAAACCGGTGGACACCAAACCGGTGGAGGTGAAGCCAAAACCGATTGTGCCACCGAAGGTGGAACCTAAGCCAGAAGTGAAGCCGGAGCCTAAACCCGAACCGAAGCCAGAGCCAAAACCCGCGGCTGAAGAAAAAGCGCCGGTAGGGCAGGCTTATGTGGTGCAGCTGGGGGCGCTGAAAAATGCCGCCAAGGTTAACGAGATCGTCGCCTCGCTGCGTTTATCTGGCTACCGCGCTTATACCGTGCCTTCAACCCCGGTGCAGGGCGAGATTACGCGGATCTTCGTCGGGCCGGATGCGTCGAAGCAGAAGCTGCAAGCGTCACTGCCTGCATTGAATGGCATTAGTGGCCTGAGCGGGCAGGTGAAAGCCTATAGTGCACGCTGACAGGCTCCCGCTCCCTCCTCTCCGGGGGAGGGGCGGTAGAAACATCAATGAAAGTGCGCCTTTCAAGGGCGAAACCACCTATGTGGGCGCGGCGATTAAGAAATTTTTTATCGCCGTTTTTTATTTGTTACGTGGTGGGAAATCCCCTACGCAAACGTTTTCTTTTTCTGTTAGAATTCGCCGCGAATTGGTCATACCCGATAGCATTCGAGCCGTATCGAGGCACTCAGCAGCGATGCAGCGTGAAGGATAAAGGGAGTGCAAGGGGCGATTCATTATTGGAATGGTCATGGTCTGGATTGATTACGTCATTTTAGCGTTGATTGGATTTTCGGCTCTGGTGAGCCTGATCCGAGGTTTTGTACGTGAAGCCTTGTCACTGGTGACATGGGGATGTGCGTTCTTTGTTGCCAGCCATTTCTACCCTTACCTTGCAGCCTATTTCACTCGTTTTGAAGATGAACTGGTAAGGAACGGCATTGCGATTGCCATTTTGTTTATCGCAACGCTGATTGTAGGCGCTATCGTTAACTATGTGATTGGTTCACTGGTAGAGAAAACGGGGTTATCGGGCACCGATCGGGTGCTGGGCGTGTGTTTCGGCGCATTGCGCGGCGTGTTGATTGTGGCGGCGATACTGTTTTTCCTGGATACCTTTACCACCCTGTCACAAAGTGCGGATTGGAAACAGTCACAGCTTATTCCCCAGTTCAGCTATATCATCAGGTGGTTTTTTGACTACCTGCAGAGCACGTCGAGTTTCTTACCGTCCCATTTACCGGGGCAGTAGCGGCTTAGAGGAAAAAACAACATGTGCGGTATTGTCGGTATCGCCGGTTTTATGCCGGTAAACCAGTCGATTTATGATGCGTTGACGGTGCTTCAGCACCGTGGACAAGATGCCGCAGGCATCGTCACCATTGATGCCCATAACGGGTTCCGTCTGCGTAAAGCAAACGGTCTGGTGAAGGATGTGTTTGAAGCACGGCATATGCAACGTTTGCAGGGCAATATGGGGATCGGCCACGTGCGTTACCCCACTGCAGGCAGCTCCAGTGCTTCAGAGGCGCAGCCTTTCTACGTCAACTCGCCGTTCGGTATTACGCTGGCTCACAACGGCAACCTGACCAACGCCCATGAACTGCGCCAGAAGTTGTTTGAAAGTGGCCGCCGTCATGTCAACACCACGTCCGATTCCGAGATTCTGCTGAACGTGCTGGCCACCGAGCTTGACCGTTTCCAGCACTATCCGCTGGAGTCCGATAATATTTTCACCGCGGTAGCGGCAATGCATCAGCAACTGCGCGGTGCCTATGCCTGTGTGGCGATGATTATCGGTCATGGACTGGTCGCGTTCCGCGATCCTAACGGTATTCGCCCCTTGGTGATCGGCAAGCGCGCGTTGGAAGATGGCCGCTGTGAGTACATGGTGGCATCCGAGAGCGTCGCGCTGGATACGCTGGGCTTTGAATTCTTGCGGGACGTGGCACCGGGTGAAGCGGTCTACATCACCGAAAAAGGCCAACTGTTCACCCGCCAGTGTGCAGAGAACCCCAAAACCAATCCATGCCTGTTCGAATATGTCTACTTTGCCCGCCCAGATTCCTTTATGGACAAGATTTCTGTCTACAGCGCCCGCGTGCGTATGGGGCAAAAGCTGGGCGAAAAGATTGCTCGCGAGTGGGAAGATCTGGATATCGATGTGGTGATCCCGATCCCGGAAACTTCTTGTGATATCGCGCTGGAAATCGCGCGTATCCTGGATAAACCCTATCGTCAGGGCTTTGTGAAAAACCGCTATGTCGGCCGCACTTTTATCATGCCTGGCCAGCAGGCTCGCCGCCAGTCGGTGCGCCGTAAGCTGAATGCCAATCGTGCCGAGTTCCGCGACAAGAACGTGCTGTTGGTGGATGACTCGATCGTTCGTGGCACCACTTCTGAGCAGATTGTGGAAATGGCACGTGATGCCG
Source organism: Serratia sp. MMO-28 (assembly GCF_037199905.1). NCBI lineage: Bacteria > Pseudomonadati > Pseudomonadota > Gammaproteobacteria > Enterobacterales > Yersiniaceae > Serratia > Serratia sp. MMO-28. The sequence goes on along the minus strand of NZ_JBBCVB010000004.1, from coordinate 200,529 downwards.
GGGCTAAACGCGTTTATCTGGCTTCTGCCGCGCCGGAAATCCGTTTCCCGAACGTTTATGGTATTGATATGCCGAGTGCCACCGAGCTTATCGCCCACGGGCGTGAGGTGGATGAAATCCGCCAACTCATCGGCGCCGATGGCCTGATTTTCCAGGATCTGAACGATCTGATCGAAGCGGTACGCGAAGAGAATCCAGACATTACCCAGTTTGAATGCTCGGTGTTTAACGGCATTTACGTGACCAAAGATGTTGACCAGAGCTATCTGGAATATCTGGAAGCGCTGCGTAATGACGATGCCAAAGCGTTGCGCGGGCAAACGGAAGCGGAAAACCTGGAAATGCACAACGAAGGCTAGGCATACAGCCTGGTTTCGCGCCAAAAAGATGCACCGCGCTGCCCACGGCGGTGCATCTCCTCTCTCCTCTGATAGAGTAAGCAACGAAGGTTGCTGCAAAGTCTGCCAAGATTCGACTATCCTAACCAGATATTCCAGGCAGAGGCCCCATTCATGAAAAAACTCATTATCGGTATTTCCGGCGCCAGCGGCGCAATCTACGGCGTACGTCTGTTGCAGGTATTACGTGGCGTTGAAGGTGTGGAAACCCATCTGGTAATGAGCCATGCCGCGCGACAGACATTGGCACTGGAAACCTCACTGAACCTGCGCGATGTCCAGGCATTGGCCGATGTGGTGCATGACGTGCGCGATATTGCTGCCACGATCTCGTCTGGTTCATTCAAAACGCTAGGAATGGTCATTTTACCTTGCTCAATCAAAACCTTATCCGGTATTGTCAATAGCTACAGCGATGGTTTGCTGACGCGTGCTGCGGATGTGGTGCTGAAAGAACGTCGGCCTTTGGTGCTGTGCGTGCGCGAAACGCCGCTGCACCTTGGGCATTTGCGCCTGATGACGCAGGCGGCGGAAATGGGCGCGGTGATCATGCCACCCGTACCGGCTTTCTACCATCGCCCAGAGAGCGTTGAAGATATTATCGATCAGACGGTTAACCGGGTGATCGATCAGTTTGACATCGAGCTGCCGCAGGATTTATTCACGCGTTGGCAGGGCGCGAATTAACAAAGTTATCCCTGATTTAATACATTTGTGCAACACAGCACTGATTTAGTGCGCACTATGCACCATAATGATCCTGCTTCACCACGCTCACTGTTTCAGGGTTAGGTTGTATGCGGGTTACCCACCTCGGCGGCCAACGCTGCCGATCACTATTTGCGGTTATCGTCCCAGGAAACAGTTTTGTACCGGCCGGAGCCGTTCCCTCCGCCAGGTAACAACAAATGTGGCACGATTACTGCAAATTGGTTTGGGTGGAAATAAAGCCTGTAGCGGCATCAAAAAATCAATTTGAGGGTAATTTATGAAAAAGCGGGTTTTGGTTCTCCCTTTAGTCTTGGCTTTAAGCGCAATCGGCAGTGCATTTGCTGCGATACCATCAACGCTGAAAGTGGGTACAGATCCAACCTATGCGCCCTTTGAGTCCAAAAATGCTCAAGGGGAACTGGTAGGGTTTGATATCGATCTGGCTAAAGAGTTATGCAAACGTATAAATACCCAATGTACCTTTGTGGAAAGCGATTTTGATGCGCTGATCCCCTCTCTGAAAGCGAAGAAAATTGACGCTATCATCTCTTCACTGTCAATTACCGAAAAACGTCAGCAGGAAATTGCGTTTACCGACAAACTGTTTGCTGCCAACTCCCGCCTGATTGCGCCGAAAGGCTCAACGCTGCTGCCAAATGTGGAATCGCTGAAAGGCAAGAGCGTCGGCGTGTTGCAGGGAACGACGCAGGAAGCCTATGCCAATGCCATGTGGCAGCCGAAAGGGGTCACGGTGGTGCCTTACCAGAACCAGGATCTGGTGTATGCCGATCTGGCATCTGGGCGTATTGATGCGGCATTCCAGGATGAAGTGGCGGGCAGTGATGGGTTCCTGAAACAGCCTCCAGGCAAGAATTACGCTTTCGCCGGCGAATCGGTGAAGGATGATAAATTCTTCGGCGTGGGTACCGGTATGGGGTTACGCAAGGATGAAACCGAGCTGAAAGCCGCGCTGGATAAAGCGTTTGCTGAGATGCGCAAAGACGGTACTTACGATAAGTTCGCGAAAAAATACTTCGATTTTGACGTTTACGGCGGTTGATTCCCGTCCCGTACCCCATTGTGGTTCCGAGCCCGGCGTTGCTGCCGGGCCCGTTTGGATCACATGCGGTGGGGCGGGATCCAATAACGACAGGATGAAGTAAATGCTGCAAGGCTATTCCCAATTGATTTTTGAGGGTGCTCTGGTCACGCTGGAGTTGGCTCTCAGTTCTGTTCTGCTGGCGGTGATGATTGGTTTGATCGGCGCTGGCGGCAAGCTTTCCCAAAATCGCATTGTCTCAACCCTATTCGGCGCCTATACCACCCTGATCCGCGGTGTGCCGGATTTGGTGCTGATGCTGCTGATCTTCTATGGCCTGCAGATTGCTCTGAACAGCGTTACCGAATTACTCGGTTTCTCGCAGATTGATATCGATCCGCTCAGCGCGGGGATTATCACCCTGGGTTTTATCTACGGCGCCTATTTCACCGAAACCTTCCGTGGTGCCTATCTGGCCGTTCCGCGCGGCCAGATTGAGGCGGCAACGGCGTTTGGCTTATCGGGCGGCCAGATTTTCCGCCGCATCTTGTTCCCCGCAATGATGCGTTTTGCCTTACCCGGTATCGGCAACAACTGGCAGGTGATCCTGAAGGCCACGGCGCTGGTGTCGATTCTTGGCCTGAACGATCTGGTAAAGGCAACGCAGTTGGCGGGTAAAGGCACCTATCAGCCTTTCTTCTACGCACTGGTGGCCGGGATGGTGTATCTGTTTTTTACTACCGTTTCCAATGGCGTATTGCTGTGGCTTGAACGGCGTTATTCACTGGGCGTCAAAAGGGCCGAGCTATGATCGATATTCTGCATCAATATTGGCAATCACTGTTGTGGAGTGATGGCTATCGGTTTACCGGGGTGGCGGTGACGCTGTGGCTGCTGATTTCATCGGTGGCGATGGGCGGGCTGCTGGCGATCCCGATGGCGGTGGCGCGGGTTTCTTCTATTCCCTGGCTGCGCCTGCCGGTGTGGTTTTACACCTATGTCTTCCGTGGTACCCCGCTGTACGTGCAGTTGCTGGTGTTTTACTCCGGTATGTACAGCCTGGAAATTGTACGGGGGACCGAGTTCCTCAATGCATTTTTCCGCAGCGGGCTGAATTGCACCATTTTGGCGTTGACGCTCAACACCTGCGCGTATACCACCGAGATCTTCGCCGGAGCCATTCGCGCAGTGCCGCACGGGGAAATTGAAGCTGCCAATGCCTATGGTTTTTCGCGCTTTAAAATGTATCGCTGCATTATCTTGCCTTCGGCGCTGCGCAGCGCATTACCCGCGTACAGCAACGAAGTTATTCTGATGCTGCATTCGACGGCGTTGGCCTTTACCGCCACGGTGCCGGATCTGCTGAAGATTGCCCGGGATATCAACGCGGCAACCTATCAACCGTTCTATGCCTTCGGCATTGCAGCGGTGTTGTATCTGATTATCTCCTATACGTTGATCAGCCTGTTCCGTAAGGCAGAGAAACGTTGGATGGCACACGTAACTCATCGATGAATGACGGGAATAACACCATGTCTGAAAATAAATTAGCCGTCACCGAACTGCACAAGCGTTATGGCGATCATGAAGTGCTGAAAGGGGTTTCCCTGGCAGCCAATGCGGGGGATGTGATCAGTATTATCGGTTCTTCCGGCTCTGGTAAAAGTACCTTCCTGCGCTGCATTAACTTCCTGGAGAAGCCGAGCGAGGGAGCGATCAGCCTGAATAATGAAGATATCCGCATGGTGCGCGACAAAGATGGCCAGTTGAAGGTGTTTGACAAGAAGCAACTGCAATTGCTGCGTACCCGCCTGACGATGGTATTCCAGCATTTTAACCTGTGGAGCCACATGACGGTGCTGGAAAACGTGATGGAAGCGCCAGTGCAGGTATTGGGCTTGAGCAAGGCAGAGGCCCGCGACCGTGCGATACGTTATCTGGATAAGGTCGGTATTGACGAGCGGGCGCGGGGCAAATACCCGGTGCACCTTTCCGGCGGGCAGCAGCAGCGGGTGTCGATTGCCCGGGCATTGGCGATGGAGCCGGAAGTGTTGTTGTTTGACGAACCGACCTCAGCGCTGGATCCTGAGCTGGTGGGCGAAGTGCTGCGCATCATGCAGAAACTGGCCGAAGAGGGCAAAACCATGGTGGTGGTGACTCATGAAATGGAGTTTGCGCGCCATGTCTCAAACCACGTGATTTTCCTGCATCAGGGGTTAATCGAAGAACAGGGGCCACCTGCCGAAGTTTTCGGTAACCCGAAAAGCCCGCGTTTGCAGCAGTTTCTCTCGGGTGCCCTTAAGTAAGGGCACCACATATCACCTAGGCCTGCTGGTTGATCACATCATCCAGCGCCTGTTCCAACTCAAAGAAACGGAAGCTGAAACCGGCTTCTTCCAGCCTTCTGGGCACGGCGCGTTGGCCACCCAGCACCAACACCGCCGCTTCGCCCATGAGCAGCCGCATAGCGCACGCGGGAACACGCAGAAACGCCGGGCGATCCAGCACCTTGGCCAGAGTTGCCGCAAACTGTTCATTATGTACCGGATAAGGTGCGACCATATTGAATGGGCCACGCAGATTGCGGTTATCCAGCAGGTAAATAATGCCGTTAACCATATCGTCGATATGGATCCAGGGCAGATACTGGCGGCCATCACCGATTGGCCCGCCGAGGCCGATGCGGAAGGGCGGCAGCATTTTCGCCAGCGCGCCACCTTTGGGCGCCAGCACTACGCCGGTGCGCAGCAGGCAGACGCGGGTCGTGCTGCTCTGCGCACGCAGCGCCAGGGCTTCCCAGCGCTGGCACAGTTGGTGGGTAAACTCATCGTGCGGAGTTTCATCTTCGGTCACCACGGCCTGCCCCTGATCGCCGTAATAACCCACGGCCGATCCTGAGATAAACACCGCAGGCGGGGTGGTGCTGGCGTTGATCAGCGCCGCCAGCCGTTCGGTTAATTCCCAGCGGCTACGGCACAGGCGATCTTTCTGGGCTTTGTTCCAACGCTTGTCAGCAATCGGCTCACCCGCCAGATTGATGACGGCATCGAAGCCGTCCAGAGAGTGTTGATCGCTGAGTGAAGGCCAATAACTCACCTGCTCGCCAAATTTGTCGTGCGCACTTTTTACGTTGCGTGACAGCACGGTAATTTCATGTGAAAGGTGCAGCAGTTGCCGAGTCAGGCTACTGCCAATCAGCCCGGTAGCGCCGGTAATCAGGATCCGCATGGTCCGCCTCCCTGAGCGGTGTGAGTATTATGCTGCGTCGCGGCGATAGATCATGGTCATAGAAACCGAATCGGCATAACGCAGGGCCAGCAGTTTATCTATCTCTACTTCAGCATAGGTTACCCACGGATGTTGTTTCACGATATCGAGCACATCCTGAGTTAATTTTTCCAGCAATGCGAAGCGGTTACCTTCAATGTGGTGAATGATGGCTTTGGTAATGGTGCGATAGTTCAGGGCATCTTCGATGTTTTCACTGTTACGTGCTTTATCCGCCGGGTAATGGATCGTCACGTTGATCAGGATATCCTGACGATTATTGATTTCTTCTTCCTTGATACCGATGAAGGTACGTAACCGCAGGTTTTTAATGCGGATAATGGCATCGGGTTGGCAGGATGGCATCAGAGATTCTCCAGAGGTCTGAATGTTTGTGAACAGAATACACGGAAAGTGAGGAAATGATAACGCAGCCAAGCGGTTAAAGAGAGCCACAGGGGCGGTGGCTCACAGTCAATGGCTTACGCCTGCTCGGCCAGCTTGTAGGCACGCTGGGTTGCCGGGCGGTTGCTGATGCGTTCAAACCAATTGCGTACCGCCGGATAATCAGCCAGATCGATACGCTGCCGAGGGTGAGAAACGACCCACGGATAAGTGGCGATATCGGCAATGCTGTAATTATCCCCTCCCAGATACGGGTGCTTTTGCAACTCGGCTTCCAGTACGCCATACAGGCGCTTGGTCTCCACCTGATAACGCTCGATAGCGTAGGGCACAGGCTGTGGGGCGTAGTGGTTGAAGTGGTGATTCTGGCCGAGCATTGGGCCAAATCCGGCGACCTGCCAGAATAACCACTGCAGCGTGGTTGCGCGTTCACGCAACCCTTTGCTCAGTAGTTTGCCGGTTTTCTCCGCCAGATAGAGCAGGATTTCACCTGATTCAAACAGGCTGATGGGGGCTCCGCCATCAAGCGGTTGCTGATCGACAATGGCCGGGATTTTATTGTTGGGAGAGATCGCCAGAAACGCCGGTTTGAACTGATCGCCAGCACTGATATTTACGCGATGGATACGGTAGGGTAAGCCCACTTCCTCCAGGAACAGCGTAATTTTGTGACCATTGGGAGTAGGCGCGTAATACAGGTCAATCATAATTTCTCCTACGGTAAGGTGATCTGTAAATCATTACACATACGTTACTGTAATCTGTACCACAGACAAAGGTATATCAGATTTCAACAAATAAGGGCGATCAACGTAGCGGTTACGCAGAACAGACGATGGCGATAACGGCAAGGCGGATGAGGCGGGCTGTAAGATTGTCGCAATCCCCGGTGCTTGCGCGCCGGGGATCTAAGGGAAAGGCTTAGCTCAGGAAGTCTGCGCGTTGCGGAGTAAAGGTATCCAGCAGGGTTCCGGCCTCCAGGCAGACGCAGCCGTGAACGACGTTAGGCTTTTTGTACAGGGTATCTCCTGCACTCACCTCTTTAGTGACACCATCAATGGTGAAACTGAAGCGGCCTGAAAGCACATAGGTAAGCTGCTCGTGCGGATGGCTGTGCAGCGTGCCGACGGCGTCTTTGCTGAAGTTGACTTCCACTGCCATCATGGTTCCGCCGTGAGCGAGAATACGCCGCGTGATGCCGTTACCCAAATCCTCAAGCGCACATTCTTGTTTGTAGATGAACATGACTTTTCCTCAGTAATAAACCGTAATTAAGCAAACAGATTTTCAGGCAATCTTGCCAGATAGAGCGCAGGTTCACCTTCAAAATCGGAAGTGAACAGCACTTGGCGATTGTCTGGGGTGAAAGACGGGTGAGGGTGCGTTACCTGACGATCGCCCTTCAGTACGCGCCATGAGCTGTTGTGTGCGGCCAAACGGGCCTGGCGCTTGCCTTTGGCATCGAACACATAGAGCCAAGGATCGTTCTCGATGGTATAGCCCGCCGAATCCTTGATATCGACCGGGGATGCAGAACCATCGCCCACCAGCAGGCTGCCGTCGTGGTTGCTCATCAGATGAGAGCAGGCAGGCATGCTCATCACCACTTCATTGACACCGCTTTCGGGATCGAAACGGCAGATGTTGCGATCCTGCTGGCCTTTCATATATGAAACGTACATCAGCGCAGAGCCGTCTGGTACCCAGAATTCATGAGTGCAGCTCTCACCTTCGGCGTGGGTTTTCACCTTACGCATATTGCTGCCGTCTTCATTAATCATCCACATACGGGCATCGACCAGATCGTGTGGCCCTTCGTGGCAGAAAGCCACGCAGTTATCGTGGTAAGGGCGATAAATCGGGTGGCCCAGCCAGATATTGTCCTGATAGATCACCCGTGAGTCGCCGCTGTTGAGATCGACACGCAGCAGGCGGCAGCGAGGGTTTTTGGTGAAGAAGGCGTGGAAAATTTTCCAATCGGTCAGCGGTTGCCAGTCGTTACGATCGATTTCGATGCCCACCAGGCTGGTACATTCGCTGTTGGCGACCCAGGTACCGTAACCTACCCACTCTTCCGGCACCTGATAAACGGTTTGTTCATGGCAGTTGCTGAGTTCAACCCGGCGCAGTTCGCGCTCATTTTTCACGTAGTAGAGGAAGCGATCGTCTGGCGATAAGAAACCGCCGAACGTATTGTCGCCAGCGCCTTCGGTTAACTGAACCGCCTGCTGCTTTTCCAGATCCAGCAGATAGTAGTTACGGTGGCCATCAAATTCCCCAGCGAACAACAGTTTGCGCCCGTCATTGGTGAAGCATTTCTGATAGAAATAGTTCCGGTGGCACAGTACGTCTGGCGGCGTTAAGCGGGTGATTTGCGCGCCGGTACTCGCATCGGTTGAACGATGGAAATTGAATTCGAGGATTGAACCTTTAGCCACGATGGCCTCCCTTAAATTGATTGATGAACCGCCGAGACTGAACAGTTCCTTAATTACTAAAACGTTGTTTCATTAAATTAGAAAAATGATATCAAAGTGGTGCGGCAGGCCAACCTATACGGGTGATTTATGCGACCGATATCGCATAAATTGCTTCGCTCATCCGGTTTTACTCAAGATGCCCGTTTGCATCATGGTTAGTGGGGGCATAACTGGTGCATGCTGTGTCGCCCTTTGCTGCAAGCGAGGTTAGGGCCAGGAAAACCAGTATTATCCCAGGAAAGGAGACGTAGCCGGATGCTGCTCACGCTTAAAAACACCGCAATTGATTATCCTTACTTTTTTCTGTGATTTTCTTCACATCAATATAGCGCCCTGGCAAGTATAAAACATCATTCCTAAAAAAATGAAATAATAGTTCATTTTAATAACGAAATGAGAGCGGTAGATGAGAACAAAGAGTATTCAGCCCTTGGGAGAAGGGCGGGTGGTCACGCTGGGGCACCAGTTGGCCTATGGTGGCGGCAACCTGTTGGGCAGCGGAGCCCTGGCAATCAGCGGAGCTTGGTTACTGTATTTTTACACCACGTTTTGTGGGCTGACGCTGTTGGAAGCCTCATTTATCTTTTCTGTCGCCAGCGTGATTGATGCCATCAGTAATCCGGTGATGGGGTACCTGACCGATAACTTTGGTAATACCTGGCTGGGTAAACGTTTTGGTCGGCGGCGTTTCTTTGTCTTGATTGGTGCGCCACTGATGATTTTTTACCCTTTGCTGTGGGTAGAAGGCTTCGGCTTCTGGTACTACCTTGCCACCTATGTGATTTTCGAACTGATTTACACCTCGGTGATGGTGCCTTATGAAACATTGGCGACCGAAATGACCGAGGATTTCGCGGTGCGCTCCAAGCTTACCGGCTATAAAGCGATTTTTGGCAAGATGGCCAATTTCCTGGCTGCCTTTATTCCTGGTCAGTTCATCCTCATTTACGGTAAAGAATCGGCGCAACCCTTCCTGTATACCGGTATCACCTATGGCGTGATTCTGTTTATTGCTATCGGCATGCTTTATCTGTTCTCTTGGGAGCGGAAAGATGACGGGGGGGCGCTCGTGAAGCAGAAGCAGTCGCTGCTGAATACGCTGATCTCTCTGGCCAGAGATATGCAATCGACATTCTATCTGCGGGTGTTCCGCAAGCATTTGGGCATGTATCTGTTTGGCTTTGGTGCCGAGTGGCTGTTTGCCTCTGTCTTTACCTATTTCGTGATCTTTGTGCTGCAGTACGATCCGGCGATTCTTGCCGGGCTAAACAGCCTGAATGCCATGCTGCAGTTGTTCTCAACGGCGCTGTTTATCGGCCTCTGTGTGAAAAAAGGCTTCAGCAAGCCATACAGCTGGGCGTTGGGTATCGTCATTTTTGCCGTTTGCTGTTACTCCTTGCTGCGTTTCTTTAACCTGCCAGCGCATTATGCGACGGCCGCGATTATCGGGGTGACCGTGATCTTTGGCCTGGGGACTGGCGGGGTGTATTACATTCCCTGGACGGTATATACCTTCCTGGCCGATGTGGATGAAGTGTTTACCGGCCGCCGCCGCGAAGGGATCTACGCGGGTGCCATGACCTTCTCTGGCAAAATTGTCCGCTCAATCATCGTCTTCACCATGGGGGCGATCCTCAGCTATTACGGGTTCCAGTCGAAATCCCATACTCAGCCAGAAACCGCCATCACGGCCATCTCCTGGGTGTTCTTTGCCGGGGTGATCATGCTGGCGCTGGTGGCCATCGTCTTCAGTGGCCAGATGACCCTCAATCGCCAAACCCACCGCGTTGTTTTGGATGAAGTCGCACGTATCAAAGCCGGTGGAAAGCTGGGTGATATTCAACCTGAAGTTCGTGTGGTGATCGAAAAGCTGGTGGGCCTGCCTTATGAGCAATGCTGGGGTAACAGCCAGATCTGCCAGAAAATGAATATTGCCCCTGAGGTAAAAGCTATGGTACGTGCATCCGCTTCACAGGTCTGATCTGCTCCTGGTTCAGCGGCAATGTTTCCCTGCGTACGAAACCACGGGAACATACAGGCGCCGTCGCCGGGCGGATTGCCGGGAAATATTATGTTTTTCTTGGCTGAGGACAAATAGCGTTGGATCGGGCTCTTTTGAGCCCGATTGATTTACAGCAGGTAAGTTACATCCGCAATTTATGGCTGCACTGAGCAAGCAGGAGCCACAATTTCGACTATGATATCGATCGCCATCAAATAAATGAAAAATACCTTTCACAAAAATCAAAACAATGTTTCAACTTTATTGATTGCGTTCGGGATAAGCGTTAGACTTGCCACATCATGATGACAGGGAGCGGCAACAGCGCCTTCTCTGTGCGGCAGCAAGCTGCAGATACTGATGGGATTGCAACGCTATCCCCACTTTTTGATAAGGGCCGATGATGCCCTGAGTACTAAGGAAAAGAGCATGATTCTCGATAATTTTTCGTTGCAGGGTAAAGTGGCTGTCGTAACCGGTTGTGATACCGGTTTGGGTCAGGGTATGGCTCTTGGGCTGGCGCAGGCGGGTTGTGATATCGTCGGCATCAACGTGGTTGAGCCAACAGAGACCATCGCGAAAGTTACAGAGCTGGGCCGCCGTTTTCTGAGCCTGAAAGCCGACCTGAGCAACCTGGACGTGCTGCCTTCCCTGATTGAACGTGCCGTGGCAGAGTTTGGCCATATCGATATTCTGGTGAACAACGCAGGTATCATCCGCCGTCAGGACGCGCTGGAGTTCAGCGAAAAAGATTGGGATGATGTGATGAACCTGAACATTAAAACCGTCTTCTTCATGTCTCAGGCCGTGGCGCGTCAATTCATTGCTCAGGGTAAGGGCGGCAAGATCATCAACATCGCATCGATGCTGTCTTATCAGGGTGGGATCCGCGTGCCTTCCTACACTGCGTCAAAGAGCGCGGTTATGGGCGTGACCCGTCTGTTGGCCAACGAATGGGCCAGCCATGGTATCAATGTTAACGCCCTGGCTCCGGGCTATATGGCAACCAATAACACTCGCCAGTTGCGTGACGATCAGGCTCGCAGCGAAGCTATCCTTGAGCGTATTCCTGCCGGACGTTGGGGCCTGCCAGAAGATCTGATGGGGCCGGCGGTATTCCTGGCTTCACCGGCTTCAGATTATGTTAACGGCTTTACCCTGGCGGTAGACGGCGGCTGGTTGGCGCGCTAAGTCTGAACAATAACGCATTGATTTTATTTGCAGAGAGGAAATGATGAATATTGCACTGATGATGGAAAACAGCCAGGCGGGTAAAAATGCGCTGGTTCTCGAACAACTGCAGGCCGTAGCGGCTGACAATCATGATGCGGTGTTCAACGTCGGTATGAGTGATGAGAAAGATCACCATCTGACCTATATCCATCTGGGGATCATGGCCAGCATCCTGCTGAATTCAGAAGCGGTCGATTTTGTGATCACCGGCTGCGGCACCGGCCAGGGCGCAATGATGTCACTGAATGCCCACCCAGGCGTGGTTTGCGGTTACTGCATTGAGCCTGCGGACGCCTTCCTGTTCGCCCAAGTCAACAACGGTAACGCACTTGCTCTGCCGTTCGCCAAAGGTTTCGGCTGGGGTGCGGAACTGAACATCCGTTACATCTTTGAGAAAGCCTTTACCGGCCGTAGAGGTGAAGGTTATCCGGTCGATCGTAAGGAACCTCAGGTACGCAACGCCGGTATTCTGAACCAGGTTAAGCGTGCGGTGAGCAAAGATAACTATCTTGATACGCTGCGTGCTATTGACCCGGAACTGGTGAAAACCGCAGTCAGCGGCGCCCGTTTCCAGGAATGCCTGTTTGCACATGGCAAGAAAGCCGAAATCGTGGCATTCGTAAAAGATATTATCAACCGCGCTTGATTGTTCTTCAGGTGGCCGCTGGTCGGCCACCTGCTTCATCAGTGACCGTGACTGCGTTAGAATGGGTTTCATATTCCGTACCTAGGGAAGCTTATGAAGCTGATGTTCGCCTCGGACCTGCACGGTTCACTCTCCGCCACTGAAAAAATTCTTGAGCTGTTTACGCAAAATCGTGCCGATTGGCTGATCCTGTTGGGGGATTTGCTCAATCATGGGCCGCGCAATGCGCTGCCAGATGCCTATCAACCTGCGCAGGTTGCTGAGCAACTGAATCTCTATCGCGACAAGATCGTTGCCGTTCGTGGCAATTGTGATAGTGAAGTCGACCAGATGTTGCTCTCATTTCCTATCACCGCCTCCTTTCAGCAAGTGCTATTGCCAACCCGGCGACTGTTTTTAACCCATGGTCATCTTTATCATCCCGCTCTGTTGCCGCCTTTATCCCACGGTGATGTACTGGTTTATGGCCATACGCACTTACCACAGGCAGAACGACAGGGAGATATTTATTGTTTTAATCCTGGGTCCGTCAGCATCCCCAAGGGGGGCTTTCCTGCCAGTTATGGCATACTGGATCAGGATATTTTACGCGTGGTTGATTTGCACAGCGGCAAGGCTGTTGCAGAGCTGGCATTAACACACTAGTTTATATATCTACCAGGTTGCAGGTGCGGATAGGCGAATCGTCACTCTTGGTGCTAAAGCGGTGAGTCAGGTCGGGGCAGCAGTCTGCAGCGTGAGAAATGAAGGGCGTACGCACAGTAAAAAATCATAAAAAGTGCGTTGATTGACTAACCCGTGCGCGGCATTTATCGCGCCAAAATAGAAGGTTTTAGAGGATGGCGGAACAGGATCAGGCTGCAGATACCGAATGGGTGGATATCGTCAACGAGCAAAACGAAGTGATTGCTCAATCCAGTCGTCAACAGATGCGTGCTCAGCGGCTGCGTCATCGTGCGACCTATATTGTGGTGCATGATGGCATGGGGCGGATTTTGGTACAGCGTCGCACGGAAAACAAAGATTTCTACCCGGGCTGGTTGGATGCCTGTGCCGGTGGGGTAGTACAAAGCGGTGAAAATGTGCTGGACTCCGCCCGCCGCGAAGCGGAGGAGGAGTTGGGGATCGCCGGTGTCCCTTTTGCTGAGCATGGCATGTTTTATTTTGAAGAGGATCAATGTCGCATTTGGGGGGCGCTATTCAGCTGCGTGTCACACGGTCCTTTTGCCTTGCAGGAAGAGGAGGTCGCCGAGGTAAGCTGGATGATGCCGGAAGAGATCACCGCCCGCTGCGATGAGTTTACCCCGGATTCACTGAAGGCACTGTCGTTGTGGTTGACGCGCAATAACGAGCAGGATTACGGCAAACCCTTGCCGCGTGAGAGCACCGTAGAATCCGGCGAAGAGCATCTCTGATTCACGCCATAGGGCTGTGTTGCTGCGCGGTGGTGTAGAGCACAGCCTGACTTTTTCCATCGAACCCTTTCTTAACCTTGCCCGATCCCCTCATCAGACTGTGTGCTGCCATTTTGTTCATAACACAATTGGCTAACCTATTTTCCACAAATCAAGATCGTTACTACCACAATTGACAATCATTTATTTTATCTTAATTATCAATTGGTTATGCTTTTTCTGTCATGGTGTTTTTAATTGAGTGGCTAGTTGGTCAAAAAAAATAAAACAACGTTCCTACTTTGGTCACACTTTTGCCATCCGCCCAATGACGCTGAGAAAAATTTAGATATAATAATTTGAAATAGTGTTTCAGTTTGTTGGCTGGCGTGTGGAGACCTCAAATGGATTTAATCTGCTGCACTAAAGTGTTCGACAACGTCATGATGGATCGGCCATCAGCGTTTTGCCGGCAGCCTAGTCAGGCCAAAGGGAGTGGGTACACTCAAGGCTCATCTGTGCGGAATGGATTCGTTCTGCTTTGCCATTTTATCCATCGGTGGTGTCAACATCATGCCCAGGGAATGCATGATGCAAATTTTTCAGTATTTTATATAAAAAAATTATTATCTATTTTTTTAGGGTATGCATTGCGGCTGCCTGTCATTGTCTTTACTGACAAGCAGTTACAAACAAAGAGTGATATTTTTTCACTGCTTCAGCGCGGCATGCGGGGATCAGAGTGGAGGTTAAAACACAGTACCTTGAGTTGTATCTGATGACTGTCGGGTCTCTTTATAACATTAATTAAACTTTCTTTATTTAATTTTTCAATCTCTATGGGTAATAACCATGAATGAAAACAGAATGCTGGGATTAGCCTATATATCGCCTTACATCATAGGGCTGATAATATTTACGGCGTTTCCCTTCGTGTCATCATTCTTGTTAAGTTTTACAGAATATGACCTGATGAACCCGCCAGTGTTTAACGGAGTTGAAAACTACCGTTATATGCTTATGGAAGACCACCTCTTTTGGAAATCCATGGGCGTCACCTTTGCCTATGTGTTTCTGACCATTCCCTTAAAGTTGGCATTTGCACTGGGAATTGCTTTCGTTCTTAATTTTAAACTGCGCGGTATTGGATTTTTCCGCACCGCTTATTACATTCCTTCAATTCTTGGCAGTAGCGTTGCGATCGCCGTATTGTGGCGCGCGCTGTTCGCCATTGATGGCCTGTTAAACAGCTTTATCGGCGTATTTGGCGCGGACCCTATCAACTGGTTGGGTGAACCTTCATTGGCGCTGATGTCGGTGACGCTGTTGCGCGTGTGGCAATTTGGCTCTGCCATGGTGATTTTCCTGGCCGCATTGCAGAACGTGCCGCAGTCACAGTATGAAGCCGCGATGATCGATGGCGCGTCGAAATGGCAGATGTTTATGAAAGTCACCGTGCCGCTGATCACGCCGGTTATTTTCTTCAACTTTATCATGCAGACAACGCAGGCGTTCCAGGAGTTTACCGCACCTTATGTCATCACGGGTGGCGGCCCAACTCACTATACATACCTGTTCTCACTTTATATTTACGATACTGCCTTTAAATATTTTGATATGGGTTACGGTGCTGCGCTGGCTTGGATATTGTTCCTGGTTGTGGCCTTGTTTGCCTCAGTTGCCTTTAAATCATCGAAGTATTGGGTCTTCTACTCAGCAGATAAGGGAGGCAAAAATGGCTGATATGCATCAAGACAACGTCATCATAAGCGATGCTCAGAAGGTTGCTGAGCAAGAAGTACAGCGGACGTTACGCAAAGAGAAAATCAGTGCGATGATCCGTTATGTCATCCTGCTGTTTGTGGGGTTACTGATGCTTTATCCACTGGTGTGGATGTTCTCTGCGTCGTTCAAGCCTAATCATGAAATATTTACGACATTGGGACTATGGCCTGATAATCCAACCTCAGACGGTTTTGTTAATGGTTGGAAAACCGGCACGGAATATAACTTTGGCCACTACATGCTTAATACCTTTAAGTTTGTGATTCCTAAAGTCATATTAACCATTATCTCTTCAACCATTGTCGCCTATGGGTTTGCCCGTTTTGAGATCCCTTGGAAAAAATTCTGGTTTGCAACGCTGATTACCACCATGTTGCTGCCGAGCACGGTATTACTGATCCCTCAGTACATCATGTTCCGTGAAATGGGGATGCTGGACAGCTATTTGCCACTGTATCTGCCGTTGGCATTTGCGACTCAGGGGTTCTTCGTTTTCATGCTGATCCAGTTCTTGCGCGGTGTACCGCGTGATATGGAAGAGGCCGCCCAGATTGATGGTTGTAATTCTTTCCAGGTGCTGTGGTATGTGGTGGTGCCGATTCTGAAACCGGCAATTATTTCAGTTGCCCTGTTCCAGTTCATGTGGTCGATGAACGACTTTATTGGGCCACTGATTTATGTTTACAGCGTGGATAAATACCCTATTGCCCTGGCGCTGAAAATGTCCATCGACGTCACTGAAGGTGCTCCGTGGAATGAAATTCTGGCAATGGCAAGTATCTCTATTCTGCCGTCTATCATCGTGTTCTTCCTGGCCCAACGCTATTTCGTGCAGGGTGTTACCAGCAGCGGTATTAAAGGTTAATTGAGGATTTATCATGGCTGAAGTCGTATTTAATAATTTACAGAAAGTGTACACCAACGGTTTTAAAGCCGTTCATGGTATCAATTTAACCATTGCTGACGGTGAATTCATGGTAATCGTCGGGCCGTCCGGCTGCGCCAAGTCCACCACGCTGCGTATGTTGGCAGGGTTGGAAACCATCAGCGGTGGTGAAGTACGTATCGGCGATCGCGTGGTGAACAACCTGGCACCTAAATCCCGCGGTATTGCCATGGTGTTCCAGAACTATGCGCTCTATCCGCACATGACGGTGAAAGAGAACCTGGCTTTTGGCCTGAAGCTGAGCAAGCTGCCTAAGGAGCAGATCGAGGAGCAGGTAATGGAAGCTGCCAAGATTCTGGAGCTGGGAGAGTTAATGGATCGCTTACCGCGCCAGCTCTCCGGTGGGCAGGCACAGCGTGTGGCCGTGGGCCGGGCCATCGTCAAGAAACCGGATGTTTTCCTGTTCGATGAGCCGTTGTCCAACCTGGATGCCAAGTTACGTGCGTCGATGCGTATCCGTATTTCCGATCTGCACAAGCAGCTGAAAAAAAGCGGTAAACCGGCGACAACGGTTTATGTTACCCACGACCAGACAGAAGCGATGACCATGGGCGACCGTATCTGTGTCATGAAACTTGGTCATATCATGCAGGTAGATACCCCGGATAACCTTTATCACTTCCCGAAAAACATGTTCGTGGCAGGGTTTATCGGGGCGCCAGAGATGAATATCAAACCTAGCAAACTGGTAGAACAAGACGGCAAAGTTGGTTTGACCGTGGGCAATTACACCCTGACGCTGAATCAGCACCAGCAGGAGAAAGTGGCGGGGCATGTCGGTGAAGACGTATTCTTTGGCGTTCGTCCTGAATTTATCACTATTTCAGAGTCGCCTTTCGAAGAAAATCACTCTCAGGGTGAGTTAGTGCGCGTTGAAAACATGGGCCACGAGTTCTTTGTCTACCTCAAGGTGAATGATTTTGAGTTGACCTGTCGCATTCCATCTGATGATGTCAAACCTATCCTTAAAAATGGGCTACATCGTCCTGTTTACTTTAAATTTGACATGAATAAATGCCATATATTTGATGCGAAAACAGAAAAAAATATCTCTCTTTAACAGGAGTTGTAGACAATGAAAAAAAGATTATTACAAGTTTTGATTGCTTCATCTATTGCTGTGTTTGCGCACCAGTCGTTTGCTGCTGAACAGGTTGATTTGCGTATGTCTTGGTGGGGCGGCAATAGCCGCCATCAGATGACGCTGAAAGCGATTGAAGAATTCCAGAAGCAACACCCGGATATTAAGGTTAAGTCAGAATATACCGGTTGGGATGGCCACCTCTCTCGTTTGACCACGCAGATTGCAGGTGGGACCGAGCCGGATGTTATGCAGACTAACTGGAACTGGCTGCCTATCTTTTCAAAAGACGGCACAGGTTTCTATGATTTAAATAAGGTCAGTGAGTATCTGGATCTGACCCAGTTTGATCCGAAGGAACTGAAGACCACCACGGTTAATGACAAGCTGAATGGGATTCCGATCTCCGTCACCGCGCGTGTCTTCTACCTGAATGATGTGACCTGGAAAAATGCTGGCGTAGAGTATCCCAAAACGTGGGATGAACTCATGGCTGCGGGTAAGAAATTCCAAGAAGTGTTGGGTGAAAAATATTATCCCGTGGTGCTTGAGCATCAGGATTCCTTCGCCCTGTTACGTTCATATATGATACAGAAGCATAATGTTGATATCGTAAATGAAGATAAGAAGAAGTTTAATTACACGCCAGAGCAGTGGGTTGAATTCTTCCAGATGTATAAAGATATGGTAGATAACCATGTTATGCCTTCATCCAAATATTTTGCTTCTTTTGGTAAGAGCAATATGTATGAAATGAAGCCTTGGATTGCTGGTGAATTCGCAGGAACTTACATGTGGAACTCCACCATTAAGAAATATTCCGACAACCTGAAGCCACCGGCAAAACTTGAGTTGGGCCATTATCCGATGCTGGAAGGGGCTAAAGATGCCGGGTTATTCTTTAAACCTGCTCAAATGTTCTCAATTGGTAAAAGCAGTAAGCATCCGCGTGAGGCTGCGATGCTGATTAACTTCCTGTTGAACAGCAAAGAGGGCGTTGAAGCGCTGGGTCTGGAGCGTGGTGTACCACTGAGTAAAACGGCTGTCACTCAATTACGTGAAAGTGGTGTGATTAAAGATACCGATCCCGCCGTTGCGGGTTTGAATCTGGCGCTGTCTTTACCGCATGCCATCAATGCTTCACCTTATTTCGACGATCCGCAGATTGTGGTGTTGTTCCAAGATGCGATTCAATCGATCGATTACGGTAAGAAAACGGTTAAAGAAACGGCCGCTGATTTCCAATCTCAGGGTGACCGTATCCTGAAGCGTGCGATGAGATAAATATTATCGGTGTCACTCCGCCATGTTATATGGCGGAGTTTAATTCAGTAGAATAATAATGATGTAACATAATAAAAACCAAATTATACACTATGGGGGAAATATCATTTCTTCTATCTTGAATAGTAAAAATCACTCATTATTACTTGCTGATTATCAGTGGGGGAGAATGTGACTTAATCAAGATAGGGTTCTAATAAGTGTTTATATGATTTACTCACTGGATTTTTCAATATCTCTGGCATTCCCTTTGTTTTAGGGCGTAATTTCTTGAATAATTAAATTATAACGGATGGGAAAAATGAAATTAAAATTATTAACTTTGGTGATGACGTCAGTAATCAGCCTCAGCGCCGCTGCAGTAACCATTGATTATCGCCATGAGCTTATGGATACCGCTAAAGGTGATCATAAAGATCGTTTGCTGATGTCACATCGCTTTGCGAATGGTTTTGGTTTATCTTTAGAAGCCAAGTGGCGCCAAGATCCTTCAGATACGACACCCAATAAACTTTATCATGAGCAGGTGAGTAACGGTACTGAAGTGGTCGCCAGCTATCAGCAAAGCCTGACAGATGAGTTTTCTTTGCAGCCAGGTTTCTCGCTGGAATCTAGCAGTAATAATAACGGTTACCGGCCTTTCTTGCGCGCACAATATAACCTGAGCAAAGATCTCTATGTTGCCGCCAGATACCGTTATGAGTACAAGCGTACTACCTCAAAAGGTTCTGATGCGGATGAGAAAACTAACCGTGGTGATTTCTGGTTAGGTTATACCTTCTTGAAAGACTGGCAGGCGGAATATAATTACGTTTACAAAAACAGTAACCAAATTATCTTCGATGATGGTAAAACAGATTACGAGCATAACGTTAAATTGGCTTATAAGTGGGATAAAAACTGGAAGCCTTATGTTGAAGTCGGTAACGTAAAACAGGATAGCAAGAGCGATCATCGCCAGACCCGTTACCGTGTTGGTATCTCTTACAGCTTCTAATTGTACACGCAGGGCCGTTATTACCGCCTGATGTTGTGAAATACATCAGGCGGTTCCACGATGCTCTTGTATTAAGGCCGCATCGGGATAAAACGCTTCAACGACCTCATATTGCCTGCCGCAATGCGGAGCTAATGCTCAGCAACTATCGCGGCGGCACAGTGCTGAAGGAATAGTGCCTTCGGGCTGCCATTCCTCATCATTCAGGCGCGCCAGCAGGGCTTTACCGGCCTGAATGCCAATCTCTTTGTGCGGCACCGTCATGGTGGTGAGCGGCGGTTGGCAGACTTGGCTGACGTCGCTATTACCAAAACCGACTATTGCCAACTGATCCGGCACTTTGATTCTGCGCCGCTGGCATTCATACAGCGCGCCGCAGGCTAGTTCGTCTGACGCACAGACCAAAGCATCCAGTTCAGGCCAGGCCAGCAGGAATTCTGGCAATTGCTGTGTTCCGGTACTAAAACTGGCTGGCTGCGCGGCATTGATTACTCGATGCGGTGACATGTGATTGCGCAGCAATGCCTTGTGCCAGCCCTGCAGATGTTGTTGGAAAATCCACTGTTCCTGATTGGCACAAAGCAGACCAATGTTCTGGTAACCGCTGGCAATGACCGTTTGTGTCAACTGATACATTGCCGCGACATAGTCAATGCCGATATTCATATCGATCGGGTCAGTACGTATGGCACCAATTTCAACCACAGGAATGTGGGCAGCCATCAATGCCTGACGCGTATTGGGCGAATGCTCAACGCTGAGCAACACGGCCGCGGCCAGGTTGTAGGAGAGTAAGGTTTCCAGCAGCTTTTCTTCACGTTCCAGATGGTGCTGTGATTCGGCCAGCATGATCTGGTAACCCGCCGGTTGCAGTACGCGCTGTAACCCGGCAAACATGTCGGCACATCCCGACTCTGAAAAGCTGGGGACCACCATGGCGATGGTGTAAGAGGACGCCGAAGCCAGCGAACTGGCGGCCAGATTGGGCAAGTAGCCGAGTTCACTGACTGCGGCTTCGATTTTTTCTCTTAGCTTGTCTGAAACCTGCTCTGGCGTGCGTAGCGCTCGTGATACGGTCATGCTACCCACGCCGGCTAATTGGGCAACGTCGGCCAGCGTAACCCGGCCTGTACTGCGTCGTTTTTTACCGATCGACATTCGTAATCCTGACTGAAATGCGCCGATGCGCATAAATGAGCTAATAATCCGAACCTACCATCCCTATACCCAAAATAATTCGAGTTGCTTGCGCTGGCCCGCAGGGCGGCCTCTGTCATGAGGCTCATAATCCCTAGGAACATAGCTGACTATGTGACTAGGGTGAACAAGAGCAGCCAACACCCAAGCAACGTGAAGTATGAAGGGTATAGAAGGTTCGGCAATCCCGCGATGGCTTACATTCTAACCCGTTCCCTGCTGGAGCGATCAAAAAACTGCGCGCGGCTATTATCAGGCCCGGTATATTTGATAGCGCTATCACAGTTCTGCATGATAGATTTTTGGTAGCGCTATCTTTGCGACTTTTATCACAGTTGATGGCTTGGTCGTTGATTAAAGTTTTATCGTCGCCAAGGAAGGCATGCCGGTAACACTGAACGTCACCCATCTATCTGAGGAGGAAACGTGCTCAACGACTGGCTTAACGCCGACCATATTCAACTGTGTGAAAAAGTCGCGGACTGGCAGGAAGCGGTAGCACTGAGTGCTCAACCGCTGTTGCAACGAGGCGTTATTACCCGCGACTATCTGGCGGCCATATTCCGCCAATACCAGACGCTGGGGCCATATTTCGTTCTGGCACCCGGTATCGCCATGCCACATGCCAGGCCAGAGGAGGGCGCGAAAGCATTAGGTCTTTCGCTGTTAAAAATTAACCAGGGAGTGCGTTTTCATTCCGAAGATAACGACCCGGTATTCGTGGTGGTGATGCTTTCTGCTCCAGATAGCAGCAGTCACATAGAGCTTATCTCGCATTTGGCTGAATTATTTTCAGATAACGAAGCCATGGAAAGAATATTCCGCGCCGAGAGTCAACAGCAGATTGAGGATATTATCGCCAATTATTAATTCTTAACGTTATACTCGTCATACTTCAAGTTGCATGTGCGTTGGCTACGTTTGCTCACCCCTGTCACATAGTGGTCTATGCTCCTGGGGATTATGAGCCTCAGAGAGGCTCACCCTACAGGCCAGCGCTTGCCGCCTTCCCGCAACTCGAATTATTTAGAGTATATACCAAGGTATGGCAGTTAATCGCATCAGATAACCCTCTGGTGACGTTACCTCATATTCAAAATTCAGCAGGTGAAAATAATGAAAATTATGGCTATTTGTGGTTCGGGGTTGGGCAGTAGTTTTATGGTAGAAATGAATATCAAGAAAGTGCTGAAAAAAATGGCGATTGAGGCGGAAGTTGAACATTCCGATCTCTCCTCGGCTACGCCGGGCGCGGCTGATATTTTCGTGATGGCAAAAGACATCGCCGACAGCGCCAGCGTCCCGGCCAGTCAACTGGTGGTGATCAGTAATATCATCGACATCAATGAACTCGAAGCTAAGCTGCGCGCTTATTTTGAAGCTCACTCCATCATTTAATCAAAGCCATTAGCGAGGTGGATATGTTTATCCAGGAAACGCTTAAATTTGTGGTTGATATATTGAAAGTCCCTGCGGTGCTGGTAGGCGTTATTGCATTAATTGGCTTGCTGGCACAAAAGAAATCATTTTCTGATGTGGTGAAAGGTACGGTAAAAACTATTCTCGGCTTTATTGTGCTCGGTGGTGGTGCCACGGTGTTGGTCGGCTCCCTTAACCCATTGGGGGGGATGTTTGAACACGCCTTTAATATTCAGGGAATCATTCCAAATAATGAAGCCATCGTATCCATCTCTTTGGAGAAATATGGTGCTTCCACCGCGCTGATTATGGCATTTGGTATGGTAGCGAATATTATCGTCGCCCGTTTTACCCGGCTGAAGTATATCTTCTTGACCGGCCACCATACCTTTTATATGGCCTGCATGATCGGCATTATCCTGACGGTGGCCGGTTTTGAAGGGGTACAGTTGGTGTTTACCGGCGCACTGACCTTAGGGTTGGTGATGGCATTTTTCCCGGCGATTGCCCAGCGCTATATGCGCCGCATTACCGGGAATGATGATATCGCCTTCGGGCATTTCGGCACGCTGGGTTACGTGCTTGCCGGTTGGATCGGTACACGCGTCGGCAAAGGCTCACGTTCCACCGAAGAGATGAACCTCCCGAAGAACCTCAGCTTCTTACGCGATAGCTCCATTTCTATCTCGATGACCATGATTGTCATCTATCTGATCCTGGCGATTTGTGCCGGACAAACGTATGTCGAAAGCCAACTCAGCGGCGGGCAGAACTATCTGGTGTATTCGATTATCCAGGCGATTACCTTTGCTGCAGGGGTGTTCATCATCCTGCAAGGGGTGCGTTTGATTCTGGCGGAGATCGTTCCGGCCTTTACCGGCTTTTCAGAGAGACTGGTGCCCAACGCCCGCCCGGCGCTGGATTGCCCGGTGGTCTACCCCTATGCCCCTAATGCCGTGCTGATTGGCTTTCTGTTTAGCTTCCTCGGTGGGTTGGTGGGGCTGTTCCTGCTTGGGCAAATGAAAATGGTGCTGATCCTGCCGGGCGTCGTCCCGCATTTCTTTACCGGTGCGACCGCCGGGGTATTTGGTAATGCTACCGGTGGGCGGCGTGGTGCGATGCTGGGGGCATTTGCCAATGGCCTGCTGATTACCTTCTTGCCGGTGCTGTTGCTACCGGTGCTGGGAGCATTGGGCTTTGCCAATACCACCTTCTCCGATGCGGATTTTGGTGTGATAGGGATTGTGCTGGGCAATATGGCGCGTTTCATGACCAAAGAAACGATCATGGTCGCGATCATTGCCATCTTCGCATTATTGGTTGCACATAATTTTCTGAGCAAAGGCAAAAGCGCTCCGACTGCAGATCGCGTTGAGAAATAAGTGAGGGCGGTTTAATGAACAACACAGTGACTGAGATTGGCCAATTGCGTGCGCTGGCGCGGACGATCCGCGTGGAAACGCTGAAAGCCCTCACCGGGCTGGGGTTTGGCCACTATGGGGGCTGCATGTCGATCGTGGAAACGCTGGCAGTCTTGTATGGCGAAGTGATGCGTATCGATCCGGCAGATCCCGACTGGCCGGAGCGCGACTACTTTGTGCTGTCAAAGGGCCATGCCGGCCCGGCACTTTACAGCACGCTGGCGATTAAGGGCTATTTTCCGCTTGAGCAGTTGAACACGCTGAATCAGAACGGCACCCGCTTGCCGAGCCACCCGGATCGTCTGCTGACTCGTGGTGTGGATGCGACCACCGGCTCTCTCGGGCAAGGCGTTTCCATTGCTGCAGGGATCGCGCTTTCACACCGGCTGGCAGGCCGACGCAATCGGGTATTCAGCATTTTGGGGGATGGCGAACTCAACGAAGGGCAGTGCTGGGAAGCGTTCCAGTTTATTGCTCACCACAACCTGCATAACCTGACGCTGTTTATCGATTACAACAAGCAGCAGTTGGATGGCGCGCTGGATGAGGTGATCAAACCTTTCGATCTGGCAGGCAAATTCACCGCCTTTGGCTTTGAGGTGCAAACCGTGCTGGGGGATGACATTGCGGCGATCCGTGACGCGGTGCTGCCGGTACGTAGCGGTGAACAACGCCCGCTGGTGGTGATCCTGGATAGCATTAAGGGGCAGGGCGTCGCCTATCTGGAGAATCTGCAGAACTCTCATCACTTGCGCTTAACGCCGGATGTGCAGCAGGAAATCGAAAAGGCCATTGCCGATCTGGAGGTTGCTGATGTTTAACGTGGTCACGCAGTTGGAAAACGACGGCATAGAGATGCGCAAAGTGTACGCCGGAATGATGCGCCAACAGATCGAGGCGGGTAAACCGGTAATCGCGCTGGAAGCCGATCTGATGAGCTCGATGGCGATGGATGGGGTACATAAAGATCATCCGCAGCATGTGATCAACTGCGGCATTATGGAGGCTAATGTGATCGGGGTTTC
Organism: Serratia sp. MMO-28; assembly: GCF_037199905.1. NCBI lineage: Bacteria > Pseudomonadati > Pseudomonadota > Gammaproteobacteria > Enterobacterales > Yersiniaceae > Serratia > Serratia sp. MMO-28. Next base: position 175,799 of record NZ_JBBCVB010000004.1, on the reverse strand, counting down.
CGCCGGATTGTCGCTGACCGGGCGGATCCCCTTTGTGCATACCTTCAGCGCATTTGCCAGCCGGCGTTGTTTCGATCAGCTTTTTATGTCGTTGGATTATCAGCGCAATAACGTGAAGGTGATCGCTTCGGATGCCGGGGTGAGCGCCTGCCATAACGGCGGCACGCACATGTCGTTTGAAGATATGGGCATCGTACGCGGGCTGGCGCATTCGGTGGTGCTGGAGGTGACCGACGCCACGATGTTTCAGGATATCCTGCAGCAACTGGTGGAACTGAAAGGCTTCTACTGGGTGCGCACGATCCGCAAACAGGCAACGCGTATTTATCAGGACGGCTCCCGTTTCACCATCGGTAAGGCCAATCTGCTGCGTGACGGCAGTGAGATCACGTTGATTGCCAACGGCATCATGGTAGCCGAAGCGCTGAAGGCGGCACTGGCGTTGGAACAGCAAGGCATCAGCGCTGCGGTGATCGATATGTTCACGCTCAAGCCGATCGATCGTGACATTATTAAGACCTATGCAGCAAAAACCGGCAAAATTGTCACCTGCGAAAACCACAGTATCCATAACGGACTGGGCTCTGCCGTGGCGGAGGTGCTGGTAGAAGAGTGCCCGGTACCGATGCGCAGGGTTGGCGTGAAACAACGTTACGGGCAAGTGGGAACACAGGCGTTTTTGCAGCAGGAGTACGGCTTGACGGCCGAACATATCCTGCAGGCGGCACATCAGTTGCTGAATGGTGTGGTGTAGTCGCGTGTAAGTGCCACAGGTATTGACTTGGCTCACAGCGCCATTGGCGCTGTGAGCTTTTTTTCATCTGGCGCACCGTGAAAGTAGGGGAGGGGTGTAGTGATGCGAGAAAATACTGAGATTCGATGAGTGGGGAGGAATCCTGTATTCATGCTATTGCTTGCTTGTTCATTTGAATAATGAATAAAAATGAGTATATAACTTAAGCGAAATATTTGAATTATCCTGCCACTATTCTTGGCGGGGCAGTGATTACGTTCTGGAATGTTAATGCGCGTGATTTATTTCAAGAGCGAATACACCGGATGTGGCTCCCATTAGTTAATGAGTAACATTGATTTTATCGCGACATGAGGCGAAGAGAGATAATCTTAAAATGCTTTAAAGTGTGGGTTATGTCGGTGCGAGCATTGTGTTTTTAGTGCTGAAACTCATGTTAAATATGATTTTTCCTTACTGGTTTTCTAGGTTTTTTCTTGGTTTTTTATTTGAATAAGCTTATTTTAATTTATTTAATCCTTTTAATTCAATTTCTTGTGTTTTTATGTCATTGCGGATTGATAAGGGTTTAATTATGTTTCTGTGATAGGCTAAAGCTCATTAAAACATTTACTTTACTCTTTACATTAAAGCGCTTTTAACTAGAATGGGCCGCATCAGGTTAAGGTGTTATTGGTCGGTTATGGGGTTCATGGCTTTAAGACCATGATTTCAGCGATAGGGCGACTGTCGCTGTATTGGCGTTGCGTTAAATGTGTAAAGTCGCCAACCCACGATAGAACGTATAGGTTATGTTTGGATTGCTCTATATGCTCATCTCAAAACCTGCTTGGTTTTCCTTCTGATAATAATTTATAGCGTTGAGATGTTTGAGCCACTGCTTAAACGGGTTCTCTCGTTCGGCTTGTCTGATGCTGCAAGTAAAATAGCATTAATTTTATATAGGGCAATTTATACCCATAGAATATGGAGTTTCTAATAGTGAAAAAAATTTTTTGTGTTACTACCTTGGTTGCCGCAAGTTTAGGTCTGTCGGCAGGCGCATCGGCTGCTGATGGTCAGGTAAACTTCGAAGGGCAAATTATTACCGAGGCTTGCCAGGTTGTTAATAATATGAGTAATCCTGCGGAAGTGCCGTTGGGCAAGGTGGCGGCGAGCGCTCTCGCTAAAAAGGGTGATACTGCGAGCCCGCAGAAATTCATTTTGAGCCTGAAAAATTGTCCGCCTTCTGTGAGTGCCGCTCAAGTCTCGTTTGATGGCGATGCTGCCACTAGCGAAAACAATTCGTTAGCTCTTACTCAAGTGGCTAATATGGCGACAGGGGTGGGTGTTCAAATCTCCGATACCTCAGCCGTATTGCCTTTACGGACCCCTTCAGTGGCCTACCCACTGACTGCCGGTGTGGATAATGATTTGGCGTTCGTTGCACGCTATGTTGCAACAACAGATACCGTTACCCCAGGGCCAGCAAATGCGGTAGCAACTTTTGGTATCACTTATAACTAATCGCATTTGAGCGAATGAAGTTTAGCGGCCCGTTTCATCACGGGCCGCTTTTTTACTACTTTAGCAGGTAAGAAATGTTATCAGGCTTGCTCTACCAGGGCATCGGCCTGAGCAGACTGAATCGCCGTCAGCGCCACGGTGTAGACGATATCGTCCACCAGTGCGCCACGTGACAGATCGTTTACCGGTTTGCGCATCCCTTGCAGCATCGGCCCGATAGACACCAGATCGGCAGAGCGCTGTACTGCTTTATAGGTGGTGTTACCGGTGTTCAGATCTGGGAAGATGAACACGGTGGCTTTACCTGCCACTGGCGAGTTAGGCGCTTTAGATTTGGCAACGTCAGCCATGATCGCCGCATCGTACTGCAGTGGGCCATCGATGATCAGGTCTGGGCGTTTCTCCTGCGCCAGGCGGGTGGCTTCACGCACTTTCTCAACGTCACTGCCTGCACCTGAATTACCGGTAGAGTAAGAGATCATAGCCACGCGCGGTTCGATACCGAAGGCGGCAGCGGAGTCGGCAGACTGAATGGCGATCTCGGCCAGTTGTTCTGCGGTGGGATCCGGGTTGATCGCACAGTCACCATAGACCAGAACCTGATCAGGCAGCAGCATGAAGAATACGGAAGAAACCAGCGAACTGCCCGGTGCGGTTTTGATCAACTGCAACGGTGGGCGAATGGTATTGGCAGTGGTGTGAACCGCGCCGGATACCAGGCCGTCAACTTCGCCTTTCTCCAGCATCAGGGTGCCGAGAACCACGTTATCTTCCAGTTGTTCGCGGGCAACCACTTCGGTCATGCCCTTGCTCTTACGCAATTCCACCAGGCGTGGCACGTATTTTTCACGCACGGCAACCGGATCGACGATCTTAATGCCTTCGCCCAGCTCAACGCCCTGCGCCGCCGCTACGCGCTTGATCTCATCCGGATTCCCCAGCAGCACACATTCGGCAATGCCGCGTGCGGCACAGATCGCTGCCGCTTTCACGGTACGTGGCTCATCGCCTTCCGGTAGCACAATGCGTTTACCCGCTTTGCGTGCCAGTTCGGTCAACTCGTAACGGAACGCTGGCGGCGACAGACGACGTGAACGTTCTGAAGTGGCAGTCAAGGACGCGATCCACTCGGCGTTGATATGGCTTGCCACGTAGTTCTGCACCTGCTCAATGCGTTGGTGGTCATCCGCAGGCACTTCCAGGTTGAAGCTTTGCAGGCTCAGTGAGGTCTGCCAGGTGTTGGTATCGACCATGAATACCGGCAGGCCGGTTTGGAAGGCACGTTCGCAGAGTTTTTTGATCGACCCATCGATTTCGTAGCCGCCGGTCAGCAGCAGGGCACCGATTTCCACACCGTTCATCGCCGCCAGACAGGCGGAAACCAGCACATCTGGGCGATCTGCGGAGGTCACCAACAGTGAACCCGGGCGGAAGTGTTCCAGCATATGCGGAATGCTGCGTGCACAGAAGGTCACTGACTTCACCCGGCGGGTCATGATGTCACCTTCGTTGATCACGCGCGCTTTCAGGTGGCGGGCCATATCAATGGCGCGGGTTGCGATCAGATCGAAGCTCCAAGGCACACAGCCCAATACCGGCAGTGGGCTATTGGCAAACAGCTGAGCGGGATCGACGTTGGCCACGCTGGCTTTGGTAGAGTCATCAAAAATTTCCGACAGATCGGGACGGGTACGGCCCTGATCGTCAACCGGTGCGTTCAGCTTATTGATGATCACGCCGGTAATGTTTTTGTTCTTGCTGCCGCCAAAGCTGCTGCGGGCCAGTTCGATGCGCTCTGTCAACTGAGCCGGAGAATCGTTACCCAGCGCCAGCACGAAGACGATTTCAGCATTCAGGGTTTTGGCAATTTCAAAGTTCAGTGCGCTGGCAAACTGGTGCTTGCGGGTTGGCACTAGGCCTTCGATCAGCACCACTTCCGCATCTTTGGTGTTTGCGTGGTAACGCGCGACTATCTCTTCCATCAGCACGTCTTGCTGGTTGGAGCTCAGCAGGCTTTCCACGTAGCTCATACGCAGCGGTTCGGCGGTGGGAATGGTTGAGTTGCTGCGGATGATGGTGGTGGTCTGGTCGAGGGTATCGCCACCGCTACGTGGTTGGGCGATAGGTTTGAAAACGCTCAGACGAACGCCTTTTTGCTCCATAGAGCGGATGACACCCAAGCTGACGCTGGTCAGGCCAACGCTGGTGCCGGTGGGGATCAACATAATTGTACGTGACACAGAATAGTCCTCTTCACGGTTTTTTCAGTCTGCGGTAAACGCGCAGGCAAATCTTGGCTCTGAAACAACATCGTCAGCCTGGGCTGACGGTGTGGGGAGCATTAAGCGGTGAGACGGGAAGCGTCTTGCGCGATGACCAACTCTTCGTTGGTTGGGATCACCAGTGCCAGGCGGCTACCGTCTTTGGTGATGTTGCCGGATTTGCCGAAGCGAGCGGCCAGGTTGCGTTCGTGGTCGATCTCAAAGCCCAGCAGGCCCAGTTTGTTCAGGGTCAACTCACGCACCAGTGCCGCATTTTCGCCGATGCCACCGGTGAAGATCACCGCATCCAGACGGCCATCCATCAGTGCGCTATAGGCACCGATGTATTTGGCCAGGCGGTGGCAGAATACGTCCATGGCACGTTTGGCATCGGCTTTGGTCGCGTATTTGTCTTCAACGTAGCGGCAGTCGCTGGTGACTTCGGTCAGGCCCAGCAGGCCAGACTCTTTGGTCAGCATTTTGTTGATCTGGTCAACGCTCATGCCCAATGAGTCGTGCAGGTGGAAGATGATGGCCGGATCGATGTCACCGCTGCGGGTGCCCATCACCAAGCCTTCCAGCGGCGTCAGGCCCATGGAAGTATCGACACATTTACCGTTACGCACTGCGCTGACGGAACCGCCGTTGCCCAGGTGGCAGGTAATGACGTTCACTTCGTCAACCGGCTTGTTCAGCATCTTCGCCGCTTCTTGTGTCACATAGAAGTGGCTGGTGCCATGCGCGCCATAGCGGCGAACGCCGTGGTCACGGTACAGGCTATACGGCAGGGCGTACAGGTAGGACTCTTCCGGCATCGTCTGGTGGAACGCGGTGTCGAACACGGCGACGTTTTTATCAGCCAGATTCGGGAAAGATTTCAAGGCTTCAGCGATACCGATCAGGTGAGCTGGGTTATGCAGTGGTGCAAAGGGTACCGAATCTTTGATACCCTGCAGGACTTCGTCGTCGATCACGGCAGAGGCGGTGAACTTCTCGCCGCCGTGCACGATGCGGTGGCCGATAGCGGTCAACTGTGCGGAAAGCTCTGGTTTTTGTGCCAGAATAGTATTAACAATGAAGTTCAGCGCTTCGCTGTGTGCTGCGCCAGCACCCAGTGCTGCTTCTTGCTTAGCGCCATCCATTTTCCATTTGATACGCGCTTCTGGAAGGTGGAAGCATTCGGCAAGGCCGGAAAGATACTCTTCACCGTTGGCTGCATCAATGATAGCGAATTTGAGAGAAGAACTGCCGCAGTTAAGAACCAGTACTAGCTTACTCGACATGGAAGTACCTATTTATAGTTCGTGTTGTTAGTGGACCCAGAACACGTGGTGAATAAATCGTCAAACAGACATCAAGCGTAGCGCATAATGGCGTTGACATTTATGATTAACATCATGTCAGTGACAAAAAACACATGATGATAAAAAAACCGGTGATTTTTCCGCTGTTTAAGTAATCTTGCTTTTAAATGGGCGAAAAGTTGACAGATTTTGTGTCATCTTCTACCGGCCAAAAGGCCGGCTTAGGATACCGATAGCCCGTAGTAAACACAAAATAAATTTAAAGCTTCAACTTTTTTGTTGGTGTGTTTGCAAAAATATTTCATTTTTATACGTGAAGTTGAGGTAAGCGATGACGAGTAAGCCATCCGGTTCCGTGAATTGGTTTCAGATATTCCAGCGTGGGCAGCATTACATGAAAACCTGGCCTGCCGATAAACGGTTGGCACCCATGTTCCCAGAGAATCGCATTACGCGTGCCACTCGCTTTGCCGTGCGTGTTATGCCGCCGCTGGCGATCTTTACCCTGACTTGGCAAATTGCCCTTGGCGGCCAGCTCGGCCCGGCGATTGCGACGGCATTATTTGCCTGCAGCATGCCGATGCAGGGCCTGTGGTGGCTGGGCCGCCGTTCGGTGACACCGCTGCCTCCCTCTTTATTACAGTGGTTCCATGAGGTGCGTAATAAGCTGGCAGAAGCCGGGCAGGCGCTGGCGCCGATTGAAGGAACACCTACCTATCAAGCCTTGGCTGATGTGCTGAAGCGTGCGTTCAAGCAGTTGGATAAAACCTTCCTTGACGATCTCTGATCCCGAGCTTTTCAAGCTAGCGCTATCCGAAGCCCATTGGCTATCAAGCCCACCTTGCGATAACCCCGGTTTAAATCAAAGAAGGTGCGAGTTGTGGTTCCACACCATAACGCCGTCATGCGATGCTCTCACCCATTTGCAGAACTGAGGAATGTGAAATGGAAATGACTAACGCCCAACGTTTGATCCTGTCGAATCAGTACAAAATGATGACCCTGCTCGATCCGGACAATGCCGATCGCTATCGCCGTTTGCAGACGATTATCGAGCGTGGTTTTGGTTTGCAGATGCGTGAACTCGATCGTGACTTTGGTGAGATGAGCGAGGACGTGTGCCGCACCATCATCAACATTATGGAAATGCATCATGCATTGCAGGTGTCCTGGGAAAATCTTAAGGATCGCCAAGGGCTTGATGCCCGCCGTCTGGCCTTCCTCGGCTTTGATGCAGCAACCGAAGCACGCTACCTCAGCTATGTGCGTTTCCTGGTCAGCACGGAAGGGCGGTATACTCACTTCGATTCCGGCAGCCATGGCTTTAATGCCCAAACCAAAATGTGGGAGAAGTATCAGCGCATGCTGGCAATCTGGCTATCATGCCCACGCCAATACCATTTGAGCGCCGTTGAGATTGCGCAAATCATTAATGCCTGATGATTTGCAGTGTGAAAGATAACGGAGAGAAAAGAGGTTTTCTGTGGAATGTAAGGGTTTTTTGTTCGACCTTGATGGAACGTTAGTGGATTCATTACCTGCGGTGGAACGTGCCTGGACTCACTGGGCCGAGCGTCACGGTATCAGCCCGCAGGAAGTGTTGGCTTTTATTCACGGTAAGCAGGCCATTACTTCATTGCGTCATTTTATGCCAGGAGCGACAGAGTCGGCGATCCAACAGGAGTTTGATCTGCTGGAACAGATGGAAGCGCAGGATACCGATGGCGTCAGCGCGCTGCCCGGTGCGGTGGCGCTGTTGGAGCGGCTTAATGTGCTGGGTATTCCTTGGGCGATAGTGACCTCGGGGTCGATCCCGGTGGCCAGTGCACGGCGTAAAGCCGGTGGTTTGCCGCAGCCCGAGGTGTTTATTACCGCTGAACTGGTAAAGCAGGGGAAACCGCAGCCAGATGCTTATCTGCTGGGGGCTGAACGCTTGGGCCTGGCTCCGCAGACCTGTGTGGTAGTGGAGGATGCGCCCGCAGGGATCCTTTCCGGCCTGGCGGCAGGGTGCCAGGTGATCGCGGTTAACGCACCGGCGGAGGCAGCGAAGCTCGATCAGGTGGATCTGATACTCTCTTCGCTGGCTCAGATTAAGGTTGATAAGACACCGCAGGGTGCAAGCATCGAACTTATTGCTTAATCAGTATTTTTTTACCTCAAATTGATTAGACCCCGCATTTACGGGGTTTTTTTATGCTAATTTTTAAGGCCTGGATCACTGTAGGATGAGGCCGTTTTGAACAGCGAATTACTTTGGGTTTTGATTTTACTGCTGATAGCCATTGTGCTGTTTACGACCAATAAGCTGCGCATGGACGTAGTGGCCTTACTGGTGATTATTGCGTTTGTGCTGAGTGGCACCCTGACTCTGCAAGAGGCCACGGCGGGCTTTAGCGATCCTAACGTGATTTTGATCGCCGCCCTGTTTGTGATCGGGGAAGGTTTGGTGCGCACCGGCGTGGCTTATCAGGTTGGCGACTGGCTGGTGAAAGTCGCGGGCAGCAGTGAAACCAAAATGTTGGCGCTGTTGATGTTCACCGTGGCCGGGCTGGGGGCATTTATGAGCTCGACCGGCGTGGTGGCGATCTTCATTCCGGTGGTCCTCAGCGTGGCGGTACGCATGAAGATTTCGCCAGGGCGGCTGATGATGCCGCTCAGCTTTGCTGGGCTTATCAGCGGCATGATGACGCTGGTGGCTACGCCGCCGAATATGGTGGTCAACAGCGAATTGGTACGTGAGGGGCTGGTCGGCTTCAGCTTCTTCGGCGTGACGCCAATCGGTCTGATCATTTTGTTGATGGGGGTGGGTTATATGTTGATTGCCCGCCGTTGGCTGGGCAAAAGCAGCGATGCTAAAAACACCAAGTCTACCTGGCAGCGCCGGACGTTTCGCGATCTGGTCCGTGACTATAAATTGACCGGGCGGGCGCGCCGTTTGGCGGTTCGCAGTGGTTCACCGCTGATTGGCCGCTCCTTGGATGAATTACATTTGCGCGCCCGCTACGGTGCCAACGTTATCGGCATTGAGCGATGGAAACGTTTTCGCCGCGTGATGATCAGCGCTTTCGGTAGCACAGAGTTGCGTGAAGGGGATGTGTTGCTGATCGACATGTCGGACTGCGAGATTGATTTACGCCAGTTTTGTAGCGAACAACGACTGGAACCCATGATCCTGCGTGGTGAGTATTTCTCTGAGCAGGCGCGTAACGTGGGGATGGCTGAAGTGTCGTTAATTCCTGATTCGGCGTTGTTGGGGAAATGCGTGCGCGATGCGGCCTTCCGCAGCCGTTACGATCTGAATGTGATAGGTATCCGCCGCAACGGCAAAACGCTGGAGGGCAAACTGGTCGATGAGCCCTTGGTCTTGGGAGATATCCTGCTGGTGATCGGTGACTGGAAAGCGATCCGTCAGTTACAGGCCAAGACTCATGACTTCATCGTGCTGAATCTGCCTGCAGAGGTGGATGAAGTGGCACCAGCCATCACTCAGGCTCCGCATGCGTTGTTCTGCCTGGCGCTGATGGTGGCGATGATGCTGACCGATGAAATCCCGAATCCTATTGCCGCGTTGATCGCCTGCCTGCTGATGGGGCGTTTCCGTTGCATCAATATGGAAAGCGCTTATAAAGCGATCCACTGGCCAAGCATTATTTTGATCGTCGGTATGATGCCTTTTGCCCTGGCACTGCAGAAAACCGGTGGCGTGGATTTGATCGTGCAAGGGTTGATGGATATCGCCGGTGATGCAGGCCCGCGCGTCATGCTGGCGTGCCTGTTTGTACTTTGTGCTTCCATCGGGCTGTTTATCTCCAATACTGCGACGGCGGTATTGATGGCGCCGATTGCCATTGCGGCGGCACATAAGATGGGAGTCTCGCCTTATCCGTTTGCCATGATCATTGCCATTGCAGCTTCGGCTGCCTTTATGACGCCGGTGTCATCGCCGGTGAATACGCTGGTATTGGGGCCAGGGAATTACAAGTTTGGCGATTTTGTGCGCATCGGGGTGCCGTTCACGGTATTGGTGATGATCGTCAGCGTGGTGGTGGTGCCCTGGCTGTACGCGTTTTAGGCCCGGGTTTCGGGCCTGCGGTAATGATTACAGTGGGGAGTCAATACTGATCTCATCCAACGAAAGGCTGAAGCTGGGAATAAACACTTCCATGAAATAATCCATTTCCGGGCTTTGGCGTAGCTGCAGAGTTTTTTCCAGGCGCGCTTTAGCCAAGGTAAATTCGTTATTTCCGGCTGACAGTTCCTCCAGGCATTTCAGGTAGGCGCAGAGTGCGTCCGCCTGTTTTACCAGAAGTTTCTCTTCCTCACTGTAATAGTGTTCATCCAGAATTGAACGGAAGTCATTCTGTAATTCTTTCGGAATCATCTCTAGCAGCTTTTGTTGCGCGATCTTTTCAATTTTCTTGTATTCATGGGCGATCTGCGGATTGTAATACTTGATGGGGGTGGGCATATCACCAGTCAACACTTCGCTGGCATCGTGATACATCGCCAACAGCGCCACGCGCTCGGCGTTCAGGTTACCGTTAAATTTGCGGTTCTTAATCACCGCCAGCGCGTGGGCGACAAACGCGACCTGCAGGCTGTGCTCGGAAACGTTTTCGGTACGCACATTGCGCATCAGTGGCCAGCGGCTAATCAGTTTCATACGCGAAAGGTGGGCAAAGAAATGGCTCTGGCTCATGGTGCTCTCTTTAGACAACGGCAAGTGAGGTGTTTATTGTGAGCAGTGGCGGCAGGTTATGCAAACCCAGTTGTGCGGTGTGGGCGCAGTGCGCTGCGCCCATGAATCTTATTGGTGGTAGGTTTCGAGGAAACGCCCCAGTTTACCCACGGCCATTTCCAACTCATCTACCCGCGGCAGGGTAACGATACGGACGTGGTCAGGGTAAGGCCAGTTGAATGCGCTGCCTTGTACTAACAGCACTTTTTCCTGTAATAGCAGGTCCAGCACCATTTTCTGGTCGTCGCGGATATTAAAACGCTTGGCGTCAATACGCGGGAACATATACAGCGCACCTTGTGGCTTCACGCAGTAAACGCCAGGAATATCATTCAGCAATTCCCAGGTGCGGTTGCGCTGTTCATACAGGCGCCCGCCGGGTTGAATAAATTCGCTGATGCTCTGATAGCCGCCGAGCGCGGTTTGGATCGCGTGCTGCATCGGCACGTTGGCGCACAGGCGCATCGATGCCAGCATTTCCAACCCTTCGATATAGCCCTTGGCGTGCTTCTTCGGCCCATTAAGCACCATCCAACCTTGGCGGAAACCGGCGACGCGATAGGTTTTGGACAACCCGTTGAAGGTCACTGTCAGCAGATCCGGTGCCAGCGCGGCAATAGAGTGGTGCTCGGCGTCGTCATAGAGGATCTTGTCGTAAATTTCATCAGCAAAGATGATCAGGTCGTGCTGACGCGCGATCTCAACGATCTGTTCCAGCAACTCTTTGCTGTAAACCGCGCCCGTCGGGTTGTTGGGGTTGATGATCACAATACCGCGGGTACGTGGGGTGATCTTGCTGCGAATGTCGTCCAGATCCGGGAACCAGCCCGATTCTTCATCGCAGATGTAGTGCACGGCTTTGCCGCTGGAGAGCGATACCGCAGCGGTCCACAGCGGGTAGTCGGGGGCAGGCACCAGCATTTCGTCGCCAATGTTAAGCAGCGCCTGCATCGATTGCACAATCAGCTCAGAGACACCGTTACCAATGTAGATATCCTCAACGGTCACATCACGCATGTTACGTGCCTGATAGTGCTGCATGATCGCCTTACGCGCTGAGAAGAGCCCTTTGGAATCGCAATAGCCCTGTGCCGTAGGGAGATTACGGATGACATCGACTAAAATTTCATCAGGGGCGTCAAAACCGAACGGGGCGGGGTTGCCGATGTTCAATTTGAGGACTTTGTTGCCTTCTTCTTCAAGACGTTTAGCTTCTTTGAGCACCGGGCCACGAATGTCATAGCAGACGTTGTCCAGTTTGCTGGATTTCTCAATGGGGGACATAAAAAGTTGAGCCTTTTGCTGGATGGGGGATGATCCTACCGTGGAACACCGTAACCTGTTCAATGTACTCCTGGTGCTGCCGATTTTGAAGGGTTACGCATGCCTTTGGTGCAAACGATCGGCTAAATTGATGATTTAAACGATGATGCGTCTGTTATAACTAACAAATCAGAATTAAATTCTTTTTAATATTGATTTTTTGGGTTTTAAATTTAAATTAGAGTGCGTTGATGTAAAAATTCTCTGCCACATGTCTACTGTTGATATGTACATAACGAACGTATGGCGGAGAGGGTAATAAGATATAAATTGTAAAAAAATGATAACGAGAGAATTATCTTATGGCTGCTGTTGGGCGGTAATACGACACTTCTTAGTAAAGTGAAATTGTATTAGAAGGGTTTCAGTAATCAACTTAAGGGTTTTTTAAGTAAAGTTGTCTATTATTTAATAATAAGAAGCCTTACTAGCTGAATTTATGAAACTCTCTGATAAATGAACCTAATGATACACAAGGTAGGGTTAATCTATTGAACGAAAAGTAGCAATAGGAGCGGTGCTCTGATCCGTCTGACTCGGCATGATCGGTGAGGGAAGGTGATGGTTTGGCTGTTGTAAGCAGCTCGTCATTCAGTGATTAAGCACTTTTCGTCGTAACTTCCCTTGTATCAATAAGCTATTGCGATAGATCGTGGATAAAAAGCGATAGAGATAACGAAATATAAGTAATTTTTTTGCCCTCCTCTAATGAGTGGGGTACTGTCATGTCTGGCGCTTGCCCTTTTTAGCAGTGCCTTAGAAATACACCAGGGTAGTTTGTAAATTAGAATTTAAAAAGTGAAGAAAACACTATGATAAATGCAAATCGTCCGATACTTAATCTCGACCTCGATCTGCTAAGAACCTTTGTTGCTGTTGCCGATCTGAATACTTTTGCGGCGGCTGCCGTCGCCGTTTGCCGTACTCAGTCAGCGGTCAGTCAACAAATGCAGCGGTTAGAGCAATTGGTTGGCAAAGAGTTATTTGCTCGCCATGGGCGTAATAAGTTATTAACCGAACACGGTATTCAGCTTCTCAGTTATGCTAGGAAAATTCTGCGTTTCAATGATGAAGCCTGTACCTCATTGATGTACAACAATATCAACGGAGTGCTGACGATCGGTGCTTCTGATGATACTGCGGATACCATCCTCCCTTTCCTGCTTAATCGTGTAACGTCGGTCTACCCCAAACTGGCTATTGATGTGCGGGTAAAACGTAGCCCGTTTATGATCGATATGCTGAAAAACGGTGAGGTGGATTTAGCCATCACTACCGTGGATACGCAAGGGCATCCGCATATTGTTTTGCGTACGTCACCAACCCTATGGTATTGCGCGGCGGATTATCATTTCCAGGCAGGGGAACCGATCCCGCTGGTGGTGCTGGATGAGCCGAGCCCCTTCCGTGAAATGGCGATCAAGCATCTGGATGCGGCCGGTATTCCTTGGCGTATCGCTTATGTGGCGTCAACGTTATCTGCAGTGCGGGCGGCGTGCAAAGCGGGCTTGGGGATTACCGCACGGCCTATCGAGATGATGAGCCCGGATCTGCGGGTGCTGGGGGCGACAGAAGGTTTACCGCACCTTCCCGACACTCAATACTCATTGTGCAAAGATATGAAGTGCGAAAATGAGTTGGCAATGGCGATTTTCAGCGCTGTGCAAAATGGTAACGAGACGTACCATTTCAGCGGGGAATCAGTTGCAGTGGCGAATGGTTCTTGCTTGGCCGACGGTGAAGAAGAGTAATCGCTAACCGGGTTATTTGATGAGAAAACCTCTGCTTCGGCGGAGGTTTTTTTTACCCGGAAATCGACGAAACTGCGATTTTCAGCAAGTTTTCATTATTTATTAACTGAAAGCGTTATTTTTTCCACTATTCTTGGCCGACAGAATGGCACCAGGTCGCGGTAAATCGGTTTTGTCTGTTTTTTATGCAGAAATAACAAAGGGGTAAAACTCTGGAGTTAATGGGGGGGGTTTGGTACTTTACTGTGATTATTTTTTTAGCGGAGACTGGCAGAAATTGTTAAAGAGCCACACTTTTTTTGAAGGTTTCTGTCTGAAACGTGTCTTGGATCAAAAAAATACCCCTAGGTAGTGAGTGGAACAACAGGGAAATCCTGAGAGAATGGTATAGTAAAACTGAAATATGCATATTGGTTTATGCCTATCTGTTTCTACACGGCCATTGACTGACACGATTTAGCCTAAGCTAACGCATCATATGTTAATCAAATGGCGCGTATGTAAACTAATGTGTAGATTCTTTTGTCGAAGTTGACAAAAGGTTATAGAAAGGAGTAAAAAGCCCACAGTAAAAATGCTGCCTAACTCTCTGTAAAAGCAGTGTGTTCGTGTGGTTATTTATCCTTCCCTTAAATCGATGTGGTGCACTAACTGCCAGTAACAAGAGCAGAGCGATCGACGCCACTTTTGATGAGTAAGCATAGAGTATGTCAACAACCACTGAAGTTATCGCTCACCACTGGGCGTTCGCCGTATTTCTTATCATGGCTATCGGGCTTTGCGGCTTCATGCTGCTGGGGGCGTTCTTCTTGGGTGGGAGAGCCCAGGCGCGCGCTAAAAATACCCCTTATGAGTCTGGGATCGACTCGGTGGGTTCGGCGCGCATGCGTCTTTCTGCCAAGTTCTATCTCGTCGCCATGTTCTTCGTTATCTTCGATGTTGAAGCCCTGTATCTGTATGCCTGGTCGGTCTCCATTCGTGAGAGCGGTTGGGTAGGCTTTATCGAAGCCGCCATTTTCATTTTGGTGTTATTGGCTGGTTTGGTGTATCTGGTGCGTATCGGCGCATTGGATTGGACTCCGGTGCGTTCCAAGCGCCTGAGCAAGCCAAGCACAATCAAGAACGCTAGCAACAGTCATCCGCAGTAACAGCGAGGCATTAAGATGGACTATACGCTCACCCGCATAGACCCGAACGGTGAGAACGACCGTTATCCCCTGCAAAAACAGGAGATCGTTGGCGATCCCCTGGAGCAGCAGGTTCACCGCACGGTTTACATGGGTAAACTCGAACATGCTTTGCATGACATGGTGAACTGGGGGCGTAAAAACTCTCTTTGGCCGTATAACTTCGGCCTTTCGTGCTGTTATGTGGAAATGGTGACTTCGTTTACCGCCGTGCATGACGTGGCTCGTTTTGGTGCGGAAGTGTTGCGTGCCTCTCCTCGCCAAGCAGATTTTATGGTGGTTGCGGGTACCTGCTTCACCAAGATGGCCCCGGTTATTCAGCGCCTGTACGAGCAAATGCTGGAGCCTAAGTGGGTGATCTCGATGGGTGCCTGTGCCAACTCCGGCGGGATGTACGATATCTATTCCGTGGTGCAGGGCGTTGATAAATTCCTGCCGGTTGATGTCTACATTCCAGGCTGCCCACCGCGTCCGGAAGCCTATATGCAAGCGTTATTGCTGCTGCAGGAATCTATCGGTAAAGAACGCCGCCCGCTGTCGTGGGTGGTTGGCGATCAGGGCGTTTACCGCGCCAATATGCAATCTGAAAAAGAGCGTAAGCACGCCGAGCGTATCGCGGTAACCAACCTGCGGACGCCTGACGAGATTTAAAACGTTCATTTAACGTCCATCTTAGTGCGTTATTGGTTAGCTCCGCGAAAAGTTGTATTTGCGGCGAAATAACCCTTTAGTGTGGTGAAAAAAATTATGACAGATTTAACGACGCACGACGCCTCGCCTGCCCGGCCAGCATGGGAAACCAGGGACCATCTTGACGATCCGGTGATTGGCGAACTGCGCAACCGTTTTGGGCCGGAAGCCTTTACCGTTCAGCCCACCCGTACCGGAATGCCCGTGGTATGGGTTAAGCCTGACCAGTTACTGGAAGTCATGACGTTCCTGAGAAAACAGCCGAAGCCTTATGTGATGCTGTTCGATCTGCATGGCGTTGATGAGCGTCTGCGTACTCACCGTCAGGGCCTGCCTGCTGCAGATTTTTCTGTTTTCTATCATCTGATTTCAATCGAACGTAACCGTGACATCATGCTGAAAGTGGCGCTGTCTGAAAAAGACCTGCACGTGCCCACAGCAACCAAAGTGTTCCCGAATGCCAACTGGTATGAGCGCGAAACCTGGGAAATGTTCGGTATTACCTTCGATGGCCACCCGCATCTGACGCGCATCATGATGCCGCAGACCTGGGAAAGCCATCCACTGCGTAAAGATTATCCGGCGCGTGCGACAGAATTCGATCCGTTTGTTTTGACCAAGCAGAAAGAAGATCTGGAGATGGAGTCGCTGAAGTTCAAGCCGGAAGACTGGGGCATGAAGCGCGGCACCGAGAACGAGGACTTCATGTTCCTTAACCTCGGCCCGAACCACCCGTCTTCACACGGTGCATTCCGTATAATTCTGCAACTGGATGGCGAAGAGATCGTCGATTGCGTGCCGGACGTGGGCTATCACCACCGCGGTGCCGAGAAGATGGGTGAACGCCAGTCCTGGCACAGCTATATTCCGTACACCGACCGTATCGAGTATCTCGGTGGCTGCGTGAACGAAATGCCTTACGTACTGGCGGTTGAAAAGCTGGCCGGGATCGTGGTGCCGGATCGTGTCAACACTATCCGCGTCATGCTCTCCGAACTGTTCCGCATCAACAGCCACCTGCTGTACATCAGTACCTTTATTCAGGACGTGGGCGCGATGACCCCGGTGTTCTTCGCTTTTACCGATCGTCAGAAAGTGTACGATCTGGTGGAAGCGATTACCGGTTTCCGTATGCACCCGGCCTGGTTCCGTATCGGTGGTGTGGCACACGATCTGCCGCGCGGTTGGGATCGCTTACTGCGTGATTTCCTCGACTGGATGCCAAAACGCCTTGATTCTTACGTCAAAGCCGCGCTGAAAAACAGCATCCTGAAAGGCCGTTCCATCGGTGTTGCTTCTTACAATGCTAAAGAAGCGTTGGAGTGGGGCGTGACCGGCGCGGGCCTGCGTGCTACCGGTATCGAGTTTGACGTGCGTAAATGGCGCCCGTACTCCGGCTATGAAAACTTCGATTTCGAAGTGCCGGTCGGTGATGGCAACAGCGACTGCTATACCCGCGTGATGTTGAAAGTGGAAGAGCTGCGCCAGAGCCTGCGGATCCTTGAACAGTGCTTGAACAACATGCCGGAAGGCCCGTTCAAGGCCGATCACCCGCTGACCACGCCGCCGCCGAAAGAGCGCACGCTGCAGCATATTGAAACGCTGATCACCCACTTCCTGCAGGTTTCCTGGGGCCCGGTGATGCCAGCCAACGAATCATTCCAGATGATTGAAGCCACGAAAGGGATTAACAGCTACTACCTGACCAGTGACGGCAGCACTATGAGCTATCGCACCCGGGTACGTACGCCAAGCTTTGCTCACTTGCAGCAAATCCCGGCGGTAATCCGTGGCAGCCTGGTCTCCGACCTGATCGTCTATCTGGGTAGTATCGATTTTGTAATGTCAGATGTGGACCGCTAACTATGCATGATCATAACGATGCACTTGAGCCGATTAATGCAGTCGTTCTCGAAAACGGCGCCGATGCATTTGTGCTGAGCGCGCAAGAGCGTGATGCGATCGAGCACGAAAAGCACCATTACGAGGATCCTCGTGCGGCCTCTATCGAAGCACTGAAAATTGTGCAGAAGCAGCGCGGCTGGGTGCCTGATGGGGCGATTTATGCCATTGCTGAAGTGCTGGGTATTCCTGCCAGCGACGTAGAAGGCGTGGCCACGTTCTACAGCCAGATTTTCCGTCAGCCGGTCGGGCGCCACATAATCCGTTATTGTGACAGCGTAGTGTGCCACATCAACGGTTATCAGGGCATTCAGGCGGCACTGGAGAAGAAACTCAATATCAAGCCGGGCCAAACCACCTTCGATGGCCGCTTTACGCTGCTGCCGACCTGCTGCCTGGGCAACTGCGACAAAGGCCCAAGTATGATGATCGATGAGGATACTCACGCTCATCTGACGCCGGAAAATGCGGTCGAATTGTTGGAGCGGTATAAATGATGATAGATATCAAACGTACTGCCGAAATGCATCCGCTCACCTGGCGGTTGCGCGATGACCAACAGCCGGTGTGGCTGGATGAATATCGTAGCAAAAACGGTTACGTCGGCGCAGAAAAAGCCCTTAAAGGCCTGGCCCCCGATGAGATCGTTAATCTGGTAAAAGACGCCGGGCTGAAAGGCCGTGGCGGTGCAGGTTTCTCCACCGGGTTAAAGTGGAGCCTGATGCCGAAAGACGAATCCATGAACATTCGTTATCTGTTGTGTAACGCCGATGAAATGGAACCGGGGACGTATAAAGATCGCCTGCTGATGGAACAACTGCCGCACCTGCTGGTGGAAGGCATGCTGATTTCCGCGTTCGCGTTAAAAGCCTACCGGGGCTACATCTTCCTGCGTGGCGAATATATCGAAGCTGCAGTGCATTTGCGCCGTGCGATTGCTGAAGCCACCGAAGCGGGCTGGCTTGGTAAAAACATCCAAGGCAGCGGTTTTGATTTTGAACTGATCGTTCATACCGGTGCTGGCCGCTATATCTGCGGTGAAGAAACTGCCTTGATCAACTCTCTGGAAGGCCGCCGCGCCAACCCGCGCTCCAAGCCTCCTTTCCCGGCGTCTGCCGGTGCCTGGGGCAAGCCGACCTGCGTAAACAACGTCGAAACCCTGTGCAACGTGCCTGCAATTCTTGAGCACGGCGTTGACTGGTACAAAGGCATTTCCGCCGGTAAGAGCAACGACGCGGGCACCAAACTGATGGGCTTCTCCGGCCGGGTGAAAAACCCAGGCGTGTGGGAGTTGCCGTTTGGCACCACCGCGCGTGAAATTCTGGAAGATTACGCTGGCGGTATGCGCGATGGCCTGAAATTTAAAGCCTGGCAGCCGGGTGGTGCCGGAACCGACTTCCTGACCGCCGATCATCTGGATCTGCCTATGGACTTCGAGCATATCGGCAAAGCCGGTAGCCGCCTGGGTACCGCGCTGGCGATGGCGGTAGATCACGAAATCGGCATGGTTTCCCTGGTGCGTAACCTGGAAGAGTTCTTTGCCCGTGAGTCCTGTGGTTGGTGTACGCCGTGCCGCGACGGCCTGCCGTGGAGCGTGAAGATCCTGCGTGCATTGGAAAATGGCCAAGGGCAGCCGGGGGATATTGAAACCCTTGAGCAACTGTGTCGCTCCCTCGGCCCAGGTAAAACCTTCTGTGCCCATGCGCCAGGTGCCGTAGAGCCACTGCAAAGCGCGATTAAATATTTCCGTGACGAGTTTGAAGCCGGTATTGCCACCCAGCACTTTGGCAACACTCAGGTGATTGGCGGTATTCAGCCAAACAACTTGTTAAAACAGCGCTGGTAGCCGCTATACCTGGCGTCTTTTGCCTTGTTAAAAGACGCCGGGCATACAGAATTTTTGATTAACGCCTGCCATTAAGCAGGCCACTTGGAAGCATGCTGACTATGGCTACGATTCATGTAGACGGCAAAGAATACGACGTAGATGGAGCCGACAACCTGTTGCAGGCGTGTCTCTCCCTCGGGCTCGATATTCCTTACTTTTGCTGGCATCCGGCGCTGGGAAGCGTCGGCGCTTGCCGCCAATGTGCGGTAAAGCAATACCAAAACGCGGACGATACGCGTGGCCGTTTGGTGATGTCTTGTATGACACCGGCATCCGATGGGACCTTCATTTCCATTGATGATGCCGAAGCCAAGCAGTTCCGTGAAAGCGTGGTCGAATGGTTGATGACCAACCATCCGCACGATTGTCCGGTATGTGAAGAGGGCGGCAACTGTCACCTGCAGGATATGACGGTAATGACCGGCCACAGCTTCCGGAGATACCGCTTCACCAAGCGTACTCATAACAACCAGGAACTGGGGCCGTTTATCTCTCATGAGATGAACCGCTGCATTGCCTGTTACCGCTGCGTGCGTTACTACAAAGATTATGCCGATGGCACCGATTTTGGTGTCTACGGTGCCCATGACAACGTCTACTTTGGCCGCCCAGAGAGCGGTACGCTGGAAAGCGAGTTTTCCGGTAACCTGGTAGAAGTTTGCCCAACCGGCGTATTCACCGACAAGACCCACTCTGAGCGTTATAACCGCAAATGGGACATGCAGTTTGCACCGAGCATCTGCCAGCAGTGCAGCGTCGGTTGCAACACCAGCCCAGGTGAACGCTATGGTGAACTGCGTCGTATCGAAAACCGTTATAACGGCAGTGTGAACCACTATTTCCTGTGTGACCGTGGTCGTTTTGGCTATGGCTATGTCAACCTGAAGGATCGTCCGCGCCAGCCGCAACAACTGCGTGGCAACGACTGGATCACCCTGAACGCCGAGCAGGCGATGCAGGGCGCGGCAGATATTTTGCGTCAGGCGAAGAAAACTATTGGTATCGGATCACCGCGTGCCAGCCTGGAAAGCAACTTCGCGCTGCGCGAACTGGTGGGCGCGGAGAACTTCTATACCGGCATCAATCAGGCAGAACAACAACGCCTGAACCTGATGCTTAACGTGCTGAAAAACAGTGGCGTTACCACCCCTAACCTGCGTGAAATTGAAAGCTACGATGCGGTGCTGGTGTTGGGCGAAGATCTGACCCAGACCGGTGCCCGTATTGCGCTTTCTATTCGTCAGGCGGTGAAGGGTAAAGCCCGCGCCATGGCCGCAGCACAGCGCGTGGCCGACTGGCAGATCGCCGCGGTGCAGAATATTGGCCAGCATGCTAAACACCCGCTGTTTGTCACCAACGTGGATAACACCCGCCTGGATGATATCGCCGCCTGGAACTACCGTGCGCCGGTTGATGAGCAAGCCCGTTTAGGCTTCGCCATTGCCCATGCGCTGGATGAGTCCGCACCGGCGGTGACCGATCTGGCTGCAGATCTGAACAAGAAAATTGATGTGATCGTGCAGGCTTTAGCAGGCGCGCAGAAGCCGTTGATCATCACCGGCAGTAATGCAGGTAGTGATGCCATTATCGAAGCGGCAGCCAATATCGCCAAGGCGTTGAAAGGCCGTGGGGCCAACGTCGGTATCACCTTCGTGGCCGCGGCTGCCAACAGCATGGGGCTGGCGATGATCGGCGGCGGTTCTCTGGATGAAGCACTGTCGCAACTGGAAAACGGTGCAGCCGATACCGCGATCGTGATGGAGAACGATCTCTACCGTCATGCTCCAGCAGCGAAGGTGGATGCGGCACTGGCCAAGGTTAAAAACCTGATTGTGGCCGATCATCAGCGCACCGCTATCATGGAAAAAGCCAACCTGATCCTGTCTGCCGCCAGTTTTGCCGAGAGCGACGGGACGCTGGTCAACCAGGAAGGCCGTGCGCAGCGCTTCTTCCAGGTCTATGACCCGGCTTATTACGATGACGCCAAGAACAATATCCACAGTGTGATGCTGGAAAGCTGGCGTTGGATGCACTCGTTGCATTCGACCTACACCAGCCGCCAGGTTGACTGGACGCAGTTGGACGATGTCATCGAAGCCTGTGTGGCTGCATTGCCGCAATTGCAGGGGATTGTCGAGGCGGCACCAGATGCTACCTTCCGTATCCGTGGCCAGAAACTGGCACGTTCGCCGCACCGTTACAGCGGCCGTACCGCAATGCGTGCTGATATCAGCGTGCATGAGCCGCGTCAGCCGCAGGATAAAGACACCATGTTCGCCTTCTCGATGGAAGGGAACAACAGCCCGTTGGCCAATCGCCAGCAGATCCCATTCGCTTGGGCACCCGGTTGGAACTCACCGCAGGCATGGAACAAGTTCCAGGCCGAAGTGGGCGGCAAACTGCGTCATGGCGATCCGGGTGTGCGCCTGATCGAAGCGGGGGAGGGGAACCTCGGGTACTTCACCACGATCCCGGCGGCATTCAAGGCCGAAGGCTGGCGTGTTGCGCCGTATTACCACCTGTTTGGCAGTGAAGAAATGTCGCAACGTGCCGACGTGATCCAGCAACGTATGCCGCAGGCCTATGTGATGGTCAACAGTGCCGATGCCGCTCAGCTTGGTGTGAGCGCTGGGGCCTGGTTAGAGTTTAACTGTGCTGGTCAAACGCTGCGTTTGCCGGTGCGTTTGAGCGAAACACTGGCGCAGGGGCAGGTGGGTTTGCCGCTCGGCTTGCCAGGGATCCCGCCGGTATTGGTGGGCGCAACGGTTGAAAATCTGCGGGAGGCAGCACAATGAGCTGGTTTACGCCTGGGGTGATCGAGATTTTGATCGCCGTTCTGAAAGCGGTGGCGATCCTGCTGGTGGTTGTCACCTGCGGGGCCTTCATGAGCTTCGGTGAGCGCCGTCTGCTGGGCCTGTTCCAGAACCGTTACGGGCCAAACCGTGTCGGCTGGGGCGGTTCGCTGCAGTTGGTCGCCGACATGATCAAAATGTTCTTCAAAGAAGACTGGGTGCCGACCTTCTCCGACCGGGTGATCTTTACCCTGGCGCCGATGATTGCCTTTACTTCTTTGCTGCTGGCCTTTGCTATCGTGCCGGTCAGCCCTAGCTGGGCGGTGTCCGATCTCAATATCGGTATTCTGTTCTTCCTGATGATGGCCGGTCTGGCGGTGTATGCCGTGTTGTTCGCCGGTTGGTCGAGCAACAACAAATACTCACTGTTGGGAGCGATGCGTGCTTCTGCGCAGACGCTGAGTTATGAAGTGTTCCTCGGTTTGTCACTGATGGGCGTGGTGGCGCAAGCTGGCTCATTCAACATGCAGGCGATCGTTGAGTCACAGGCCCACGTCTGGAATATTATCCCGCAATTCTTTGGTTTCCTGACCTTTGCCATTGCCGGGGTTGCGGTGTGTCACCGCCATCCGTTTGACCAGCCGGAAGCCGAGCAGGAACTGGCTGACGGTTATCACATTGAATATTCCGGGATGAAGTTCGGTCTGTTCTTTGTGGGGGAATACATCGGTATCGTTACCGTGTCCGCCCTGATTGTGACGTTGTTCTTCGGCGGCTGGCAGGGCCCGTTCTTGCCGCCATTCATCTGGTTTGCACTGAAAACGGCCTTCTTCATGGTGATGTTCATTCTGATCCGTGCATCGTTGCCGCGCCCGCGTTATGACCAGATGATGTCATTTGGCTGGAAAGTTTGCCTGCCACTGACGCTGCTGAACCTGCTGGCAACCGCAGCGGTCATTTTGTACAACGCTCAATAAGGGGTGAATAAACCATGACATTGAAAGAGTTAGTGGTTGGTTTCGGCACCCAGGTGCGCAGCCTTTGGATGATTGGCATGCATGCCTTCGCCAAGCGCGAAACCCAGATGTATCCAGAAGAGCCGGTTTACCTGCCGCCGCGCTACCGTGGCCGGATTGTGCTGACGCGCGATCCTGACGGTGAGGAGCGCTGTGTGGCCTGTAACCTGTGTGCGGTTGCTTGCCCGGTGGGGTGTATTTCACTGCAAAAAGCCGAGCGGGAAGATGGCCGCTGGTATCCAGAGTTTTTCCGCGTCAACTTCTCACGCTGCATCTTTTGCGGCCTGTGTGAAGAAGCTTGCCCAACGACGGCTATCCAGCTCACGCCGGATTTTGAAATGGGTGAGTTCAAGCGTCAGGATTTAGTGTACGAAAAAGAAGATCTGTTGATCTCAGGGCCGGGTAAATATCCGGAATATAACTTTTACCGGATGGCCGGTATGGCGATTGACGGCAAAGCCAAGGGCGAAGCCGAAAACGAAGCCAAACCGATCGACGTCAAAGGTCTGTTGCCGTAGGAGCAAGCATGGAAATTGCCTTTTATCTGGCAGGTTTGATTGCGATTGTCGCGACGATTCGCGTGATCTCGCATACCAATCCTGTACATGCGCTGCTGTATCTGATCGTTTCATTACTGGCGATCTCGGCAGTCTTTTTCTCATTGGGTGCCTATTTTGCCGGTGCGCTGGAAATCATCGTTTACGCCGGGGCCATTATGGTGCTGTTCGTCTTTGTGGTGATGATGCTCAACCTCGGCAGCGCGGTGCAGCAGCAAGAGCGTGAATGGTTGAAACCGTCGGTATGGATCGGCCCTGGCCTGTTGTCGCTGGCGTTGTTGGTGGTGCTGATTATTGCGATCCGCAGCTTGGACGATCAGGGCATCAGCGGTGAGATGGTGGACGCTAAAGCGGTGGGGATCAGCCTGTTTGGTCCTTATGTTCTGGCCGTTGAGTTGGCTTCAATGCTGCTGTTGGCCGGTCTGGTTGTAGCCTTCCACGTTGGCCGTGAACACAAGCAGGGTGAAGTGCTGAGCACTTTCCCGGCCAGTGAAATGGCGAAAAGAAAATCGGAGGAGCAAGCATGATCCCTCTCCAACATGGTTTGATTCTGGCGGCGATTCTGTTCGTTCTGGGGCTGACTGGGTTGCTGATCCGTCGTAACCTGCTGTTTATGTTGATCAGTCTGGAAGTGATGATCAACGCGGCGGCGTTGGCGTTCATCGTGGCAGGCAGCTACTGGGCCCAGCCGGACGGGCAGATAATGTATATCCTGGCGATCAGCCTGGCGGCGGCGGAGGCCAGTATCGGCCTGGCGTTGCTGCTGCAGCTACACCGTCGTCGTCATACCCTGAATATTGATACTGTCAGTGAGATGCGCGGATGAACCTATTATATTTAACTATTCTGCTACCGCTGATCGGGTTCCTGCTGTTGGCATTTTCCCGTGGCCGCTGGTCTGAGAACACCGCAGCCACCGTCGGCGTGGGGTCTATTGGTTTGGCAGCGCTGGTCACGCTCTATGTTGCGATCGATTTTCTCGGCCAGAGAGCGGCAGGCGTACAGTTGTTTGAACAGAGCCTGTGGAACTGGATGACCGTCGGTGATTTCAACGTCGGCGTGACCCTGGTTCTGGACGGCTTGTCGTTGACCATGCTGTCGGTGGTCACCGGCGTTGGCTTCCTGATCCACATGTTCGCTTCCTGGTACATGCGCGGTGAAGAAGGCTATTCACGCTTCTTCGCCTATACCAACCTGTTTATCGCCAGCATGGTGATCCTGGTACTGGCAGACAACCTGTTGCTGCTGTATCTGGGTTGGGAAGGGGTAGGGCTGTGCAGCTATCTGTTGATCGGCTTCTACTATAAAGATCCGGCCAACGGCGCGGCGGCAATGAAGGCCTTCATCGTGACCCGCGTGGGTGACGTGTTCCTGGCTTTCGCGCTGTTCATTCTGTATCGCGAGTTGGGTACGCTGAATATCCGTGAACTGATGGTGCTGGCACCGCAGAAACTGGCGATTGGCGATACCGCTATCACCTGGGCCACCCTGATGTTACTGGGTGGTGCGGTCGGTAAGTCGGCGCAGTTGCCATTGCAAACCTGGTTGGCAGATGCGATGGCTGGCCCAACGCCGGTGTCGGCGCTGATCCACGCGGCGACCATGGTCACCGCAGGCGTCTACCTGATTGCCCGTACGCACGGTCTGTTCCTGATGGCGCCGGAAGTGCTGAACCTGGTGGGAATCGTCGGGGCGGTAACCCTGCTGCTGGCCGGTTTTGCCGCGCTGGTACAAACCGACATCAAACGCGTGCTTGCTTACTCCACCATGAGCCAGATTGGTTATATGTTCCTGGCGCTGGGCGTGCAGGCATGGGATGCGGCGATCTTCCACCTGATGACGCACGCATTCTTTAAAGCCCTGTTGTTCCTGGCATCCGGCTCGGTGATCCTGGCCTGCCACCATGAGCAGAATATCTTCAAGATGGGCGGCCTGCGTAAGAGTATTCCGCTGGTTTATGTCTGCTTCCTGGTGGGGGGCGCTGCGCTGTCGGCCTTGCCGATCGTTACCGCAGGTTTCTTCAGTAAGGATGAGATCCTGGCGGGTGCTATGGCGAACGGCCACATCAACCTGATGATTGCTGGCCTGATCGGCGCGTTTATGACCTCGCTGTACACTTTCCGTATGATCTTTATCGTGTTCCACGGTGAAGAAAAAATCAAAGCTCATGCTGGTAAAGGCATCACACACCACCTGCCGCTGTTGGTTCTGCTGGTGCTGTCGACCTTCGTTGGCGCGATGATTGTGCCACCGCTCAAGGGCGTGCTGCCGGAGACCACTGAGATGGCACACGGTAGCGTATTGCAACTGGAAATCGCCTCTGGCGTGGTGGCCATTGTCGGTATCCTGCTGGCTGCTGCACTGTGGTTGGGTAAACGCAGCCTGGTGAACAGCATCGCAAACAGCGCGCCAGGCCGCTTCTTCTCGACTTGGTGGTTCCATGCCTGGGGCTTTGACTGGCTGTACGACAAAGTGTTCGTCAAGCCGTATCTGGGCGTTGCCCGGCTGTTGCAAAGCGATCCGCTGAACTCGTTAATGAACCTGCCGGCAATCTTCTCCCGCTGGGGGAACCGTGGCCTGACGGTGAGCGAGAATGGTCAGATCCGCTGGTATATCGCGTCGATGGGTGTGGGTGCAGTGGTCGTATTGGTTCTGTTGACTTTGTTCTAACAGAACAACTCGAATACGATTGTCGGGCATAACGCTCGTTAATTCAGCGTTATGTACAATGTTTTTGCTTTATACCCAAGAATTTCAAGTTGGGGCTAGGCGGCAAGTGTACGAATCCCCAGGAGCTTACTGAAGTAAGTGACTGGGGTGAGTATACGCAGCCAACAACGCACCAGCTTGAAAGGCGAAGGGTAGAATAAGGGATACAAAACGCCATGCTATTACCTTGGCTAATTCTTCTCCCCTTTATCGGCGGTCTGCTGTGTTGGCAGTGTGAGCGTTTCGGTACAAAGGTGCCGCGCTGGATCGCGTTAATTGCAATGGGGCTGACATTGGCGCTTTCTCTGCAACTGTGGTTGCAGGGCGGCTATTCACTGACCAAACCGCTGGGCATTCCGCAGTGGCAGTCCGAGTTCCTGCTGCCGTGGATCCCACGCTTTGGCATCAATATCCACCTGGCGCTGGACGGTCTGTCATTGCTGATGGTGGTGTTGACCGGCCTGCTGGGCGTGCTGGCGATCCTCTGTTCCTGGCGTGAAATTCAGAAGTATCAGGGCTTTTTCCACCTGAACCTGCTGTGGATCCTGGGCGGCGTTATCGGTGTGTTCCTTGCCATCGACATGTTCCTGTTCTTCTTCTTCTGGGAAATGATGCTGGTGCCGATGTACTTCCTGATCGCTCTGTGGGGTCATAAGGCGTCGGATGGTAAAACTCGTATCACGGCGGCAACCAAGTTCTTTATCTACACCCAGGCCAGCGGTCTGGTGATGCTGATTGCGATACTGGGCCTGGTATTTGTGCACTACAACGCGACAGGCGTGTGGACTTTTGCTTATCAGGATCTGCTGAAGACCCCGATGTCGCACAATGTTGAATACCTGCTGATGCTGGGCTTCTTTATCGCTTTCGCGGTGAAAATGCCGGTGGTGCCGTTACACGGTTGGTTGCCGGATGCGCACAGCCAGGCACCCACCGCAGGTTCTGTTGACCTGGCGGGGATCTTGCTGAAAACCGCTGCTTACGGTCTGCTGCGTTTCAGCCTGCCGCTGTTCCCGAATGCCTCTGCCGAGTTTGCACCTATTGCCATGTGGCTGGGTGTGGTGGGTATCTTCTACGGTGCCTGGATGGCGTTTGCCCAAACCGATATCAAGCGTTTGATCGCCTACACCTCGGTTTCGCACATGGGCTTCGTGCTGATTGCCATCTATACCGGCAGCCAGTTGGCTTACCAGGGGGCAGTGATCCAGATGATTGCGCATGGTCTCTCTGCGGCCGGTCTGTTCATCATCTGTGGCCAGTTGTACGAGCGCCTGCATACCCGTGATTTGCGTCAGATGGGGGGCCTGTGGGGCCGAATCAAGCTGATTCCTGCACTGTCACTGTTCTTCGCTGTGGCAACGCTGGGGATGCCGGGCACTGGTAACTTCGTCGGCGAATTCATGATCCTGTTCGGCAGCTACCAAGTGGTGCCGGTGATCACCGTGATCTCTACCTTCGGTCTGGTGTTTGCTTCGGTTTATGCGTTGATCATGATGCAGCGTGCCTACTATGGTGCAGCGAAATCTGATCAACCGTTGCCAGGCATGTCCGTGCGTGAATTGTTCATCATTCTGCTGTTGGTGGTTCTGTTGGTTCTGTTGGGCGTTTACCCTCAACCGATCCTCGACACGTCCAGTGCGGCAATGAGCAACGTGCAACACTGGTTTGGTCCGTCAGTTTCAGCAATTTCAACAACAAGGCCGTAATTCGCCATGACAATAACTCCTCAACAACTGATCGCACTGTTACCGCTGTTGATCGTCGGATTG
This sequence comes from Serratia sp. MMO-28, assembly GCF_037199905.1. Classification (NCBI taxonomy): domain Bacteria; kingdom Pseudomonadati; phylum Pseudomonadota; class Gammaproteobacteria; order Enterobacterales; family Yersiniaceae; genus Serratia; species Serratia sp. MMO-28. Next base: position 147,652 of record NZ_JBBCVB010000004.1, on the reverse strand, counting down.
ACGGTGGTGGTTGTGATGCTGTGCATTGCGTGGCGACGCGATCATTTTATCAACGCCACCCTGACAGTCATCGGTCTTAACCTGGCGCTGCTTTCACTCTATTTTGTCGGCCAGGTTGGCCCTATGGATGTCACTCCGCTGATGCGGATTGATGGTTATTCGATGTTCTACACCGGGCTGGTGGTGGTGGCGAGTCTGGCAACCTGTACCTTCGCCTATCCATGGCTGGTGGGCTACCCGGATAACCGTGAAGAGTTCTACCTGCTGGTGCTGATTGCCGCCATGGGCGGTATTCTGCTGGCGAGTGCCAACCACCTGGCTTCGCTGTTCCTCGGTATCGAACTGATCTCGCTGCCACTGTTTGGGCTGGTGGGTTATGCCTATCGCCAGAAGCGTTCGCTCGAAGCAGCCATCAAGTACATGGTGCTGTCCGCTGCGGCCTCGAGCTTCTTGCTGTTCGGCATGGCGCTGCTGTATGCGGAATCCGGCGATCTGTCGCTGGCGGGGCTGGGTAAAAGCCTGCAGGAACATATGGTGCACCAGCCGCTGATTCTGGCCGGTATGGGCATGATGATCGTAGGTTTGGGCTTCAAACTCTCTTTGGTGCCGTTCCAACTGTGGACGCCAGATGTCTATCAGGGCGCTCCCGCGCCGGTTTCAACCTTCCTGGCAACGGCCAGCAAGATTGCGATCTTTGCGGTAGTGATGCGTTTGTTCCTGTATGCACCGGCCGCTGACAGCGAAGCACTGCGTATGGTGTTGTCGATTATCGCCTTCTGCTCGATTCTGTTCGGGAACCTGATGGCGATCAGCCAGACCAACATTAAGCGTCTGTTGGGTTACTCCTCCATCGCTCACCTGGGGTATCTGCTGGTGGCGCTGATTGCGGTGCAAACCCATCAACTGTCGATGGAGACCGCTGGCGTTTATCTGGCAGGTTATCTGTTCAGCAGCCTGGGTGCTTTCGGTGTGATCAGCCTGATGTCCAGCCCGTACCGCGGCCCGGACGTTGACTCACTGTTCTCCTACCGTGGTCTGTTCTGGCACAAGCCAATCCTGTCTGCGGTGATGACCGTGATGATGCTGTCGCTGGCGGGGATCCCGATGACCTTGGGCTTTATCGGTAAATTCTTCGTGATTGCGATGGGTGTCAGCGCGCACCTGTGGTGGTTGACCGGTGCTGTGGTGGTGGGGAGTGCGATTGGTTTGTACTACTACCTGCGTGTGACCGTCAGCTTGTTCCTCAGCGCACCGGAAAAACTGGTTCGTGATACGCCAAATAACTGGGCGTTGACGGCGGGCGGGGTGGTGGTGCTGATCTCTGCCGCGCTGGTGCTGCTGCTGGGTATTTACCCGCAGCCGCTGATCAGTCTGGTGCAGATGGCCCAACCGATGTTCTGATGAAGATTTAAGCAGTAAAAAGGTCGCTTCGGCGACCTTTTTTAATGGCTACTCAGCGTAAGTTTGAAACGACTCTTCCAATGCCTGCACTACTGCTCGAACGCGCGCCGCGCGCTGTAAATCAGGGTGCAATACCAACCAGATATCTACCCAGTCTTTGTTTTCAGGAAAGATGCGCACCAGATCGGGATCGTTATCGGCCAGGAAACACGAAAGCAGCCCAATCCCCAAACCATTACGCGTCGCGGAACGCAGCAGCAATTGCGAATTGCATTGTAATACCACATTGGGATCGGCCAGGGTTTCGCCACAGAAGTTACTCCAGTGGCGCGGCACCAGTTCACGTGGGAACATCAGCAGATCGTGGCCGCGTAAATGATCGCCCTTGGTTGGCATTCCCTGCCTGTCGAGATAACCCTGCGTGGCATAGAGGCCCATTTCAATGGTGGCCAGGCGCTTGATCACCAGTTCATCAGAATTTGGACGGGCTCCGCGGATCGCCAGATCGGCCCCGCGATAAGAGATGTCAGAAATGTTGACCGCGGTCAGTAAGGTCACGGTAATGCGCGGGTATTTCTCGCGCAGGTTTTTTAGTGCCGGTATAACAAAGGCTTCTGCCATGGTATCGGTGGTGGCGATGCGGACGTTGCCACACAGGCTTTCGTCGCCGCTGGCGGCTTTACGGCCGATCGCCTGCACTGCGTTTTCCATATTAATCACATCGGCCAGCATCTCCTCGCCTAGCGGACTTAAGGAGAATGACTTTGGCGTGCGGATAAACAGTTTGGAACCCAAGGTTTCTTCAAGAGCGCTGACCCGCCGCCCGACGGTGGCCTGATCGACGCGTAGTTCATTCGCCGCTTTTCGTAAAGTACCGTAGCGTGCCACCGCCAGGAAGAATCGTGCATCATCCCAATTCATTGTGCCGTTTCCTTCTTGGAATCTTATCTGTTTTTAGCCCATTCCCAGCGTGAAGACCTTGTTGTAAAAGGTTTTGGCGAAAAATGAGTCTCATGTATCATAATTATACATTATGTTTCAGAATATGAAAAATGCATCCTCGTGAAGCAGCTTTGCATCTTTATTTTTATTAAACAATCTTTATGCTATCAGCGCTCGTGTTGTGATCTGGTGCACATTTCGTTTTTGGAGCAACCTTTCCAGCAGCAGCAAATAGGTATGAGAGCCGGTCTTGGCGGGCGTAATTGCTTGATGAGATCCGCTCTGAATCAGTTTGGCTTATCAAGACTGGATATAAAAAATGGAATCTCACGTAGAGAGCATGTATGCCCCCGTAGCATTGGCAACTGCGGGGGGCGTCAGAGTGGTCCCGACACCTGACGTTAAAGCGACCACAAAAAACAATGCAGATGTGATTATCGAAGGTTTGGCGTCGCGTGGAATCCAACATATTTTTCTGGTGCCAGGCAAGCTTGTTTACCCGCTGATTAAATCCATTGAACATTCGACCATTACCGGCATCGTTGGCGCTCACGAAACCGCCTGTGGTTTTATGGCTGATGGCTATGCCCGCGCCAGCCGCAAATTCGGCGTTTGCCTGGGGATTTCCGGCCCGGGCACCATGAATTTCCTACCTGCCATGGCGGCCGCACAGGCCGATAAAATCCCGGTACTCTATCTGGCGGGCGGGATTGCCACTTACCATGAAGCGCAGGGCGCATTTCAAGATGGCAGCAACAGCGGCCTTGATGAGCTGACGATCGTTAAGCCGTTGCTCTCCACGGCCATTGAAGTTAAAAACAACCTCACCCTGCCGCATGAACTGCGTCGCAGTTTGTCCTGCTTGAATACCCAGCGCAAAGGGCGCGCCTATCTCAGCGTACCTATTGATATGCAGAAGACGGTCGCTGCCGGAAGAAACCAGCCAGAGCTACTGCGCATACCGGCATGCCGCGAAGCGGCAGTGGATCAACCGGCGCTGGATATGCTGCTCGACAACTATCTCCTGCGCGGGCTGAATGTGGCTTGCCTGGTGGGGAGCCGTGTGAATAATCCGCCGGATGCCGAGCTGCTGTTACGTGTGGCTGAAAAATACCGCCTGCCGGTTGCTACCACGCTTTCGGGCAAGGGGGCTTTCCCTGAGGATCATGAACTGGCGCTGGGCCTGTATGGTTTTGCTGGTCATACCCGTGCGGTGGAAACCATTAATGGTGACAGCGTGGATGTCCTGCTGGTGCTGGGGTGCGATCTCAGCCAGCGCGATAGCCTGAATTGGGATCCTAAACTGCATGGCACTAAGACGCTGGTGGTGATTGATGAGGACTTCGATAAGGCGAGTTCTCACTATCAGCCTGACGTACAGATTTTCTCTAATCTGCACGGTTCCCTGCAGGGCCTACTGCACATCATCAATGATGACGATGCGCGCCTGGTGTGCGTAAACCGGCTGCGCGATCAGTGGATGAAACAGGTGCGTACGCTACCGCTGGAACAGCAGCAGTCGGATCTGGTAGCGCGCATCGCCCAGGGCGAAGCCAATATGTACCCCGGGGATGTGATTAAACACCTGCGCCGCCGAACGGCCGATGACGCTAATGTGGTGGTGGATTCAGGTGCGCATCGTATCTTTATGGCACACCACTGGCAGGCGCGTGGCTGCGGTGACTACCATACCTCCAGCTCTCTGGCGCCGATGGGGTGGGCAATCTGTGCCGGTATCGGCATCAAGCTGGCCGCACCGCAGCGCGATTGCCTGGTCGTCACCGGTGATGGTTGTATGCTGATGCACGGTATGGAGATCCAGACTGCGGCACGCTATCAGGTAAAAATGACCTTTGTAGTGATGAACAACAGTGCACACGGTGCAGTGCATATTGATACGCTGCAAAACCGGGGTGTTTCTGCGGCGTATACCGCGTTACCGAATCATGATTGGAAAGCCTTTGCCAACAGTTTAGGGGTGGCTTCGGCCTGTGCGGCGACGCTTGAGGAGCTGGAGCATGCCCTTAGCGCTGCGGCTGAACATGATGGCCCATACCTGATTGAAGTGATGGTGGGGAACCACGTTGCCCCTAATCATTATTATGCGGAAAGTATTCGCGCATACGAGCAGCGTATAAAAAGGATATAAAACGCGATACGCCATACCCGTGGGTGTGGCGTATCGCTATTTGCTGCACTATTGCTATCCACTTCACTTCCATGTTTCACCCCATTCTATTTTTTTATCACAACAACGATGGAGCAATAACCATGTATAAATGGGTACTTCTGGCATTAATGGCCGCATTTCAAGGCAACGCTCTGGCGGCCGGTGAACACGGCGAAGGGATCACCAAAGAAACCCTGTTGAAAACAGAAACCTCATGGGAAGGCACTGCTTACCGCCACTACCCGGCAGGGGCACCGCAAATCACCATGCTTAAGGTGACGGTGGAGCCGAATAAAGTGCTGGCCTGGCATACTCATCCTTGCATCAGTGCGGTATACATGACCGGCGGCAGCGTTTCTTTGACGGTGAAAGCCACTGGCGTGAAAAAAACCTTTAAACAGGGTGACTCATTTACCGATACGGTAGATATTATCCATCAGGGCGTTTCTGGTGATAAGGGCGCCGAAATGCTGGTGTTTTTTGCCTGTGCAGATAATAAACCATTGACGGTGAAAGCCGCCGAATAATATACCCGTCATACTTCAAGCTGCAGGTGTGTTGACTACGCTCGTTCACCCCAGTCACATAGTGGCCTATGCTCCTGGGGATTATGAGCCTCATTAATGAGGCTCACCCTACGGGCCAGCGCAAGCGCTGTTCAAATCGGTCTACGACCCATTTGTCACGAGCTTGTCGCGTTACTCGGCCCAAGTTTGGGCCTCGCCCCTGTGGGGCCAGCACAAGTGCTGTTCAAAAACGCGTTGCGTTTTTGTCCTGCAACTCGAATTATTTAGGGTATAAATCATTTTGCGGCCCTTTTGGGCCGCATTCCGGGGAAATCATGGTTGCTTTATGGATGGTCGTTGCCAGTGCGTTTTTCGCCTTGATGGGGGCCTGTATCAAACTGGCTTCAGCGAAGGTCGGTTTTTTTGACATCATTTTTTATCGTTCATTTATCAATGTGGCCATCGTGGCCGCGCTGATTAAGGTCAAGCATATCGGTTTCCGCACCCGGCATCTTGGGTTACATATGAAACGTGCCGCCATTGGCAATGCTGCAATGTACTGCGGTTTCTATTCGCTGATCCATCTGCCTATCGCGACGGCAACCACCCTCGGTTACACCAATCCCATTTTCCAGTCGGTGATCGCTTTTGTCACCACTAAAGGTCAATTGACCGGTAAACTGCTGTTCTCCGTATTGTTAGGGTTTGTCGGGATCCTCATCTTGCTGCGCCCGGATGTGCCACACGGTGAATTCGCAGCGACGTTAGTCGGCCTGTTTTCCGGGTTATTAACCGCGCTGGCTTATTTTAACGTCGGTAAACTGGTGCGTACCGGCGAGCCTGAGTTGCGCGTGGTGTTCTATTTTTCGCTGGTCGGGACGCTGGTGGGCCTGGTCATGGCGACGATCGTCGGCTTTGCGGCTCTAGATGCGGCCACGCTGCTGTGCGTTTGTGCCATCGGCATCTTCGGCAGTCTGGGGCAAATCACCATGACACGGGCTTATGGCAGCGGTAACCCGGTGATTGTCAGCATCCTTTCTTACAGCACCATTATTTTCTCCACGTTGCTCGGCTACCTGATTTTCGCAGAAGCGCTGTCTTCTCTGGCTGCTGTTGGCATGGCCTTGATTATTTTCTCCGGGGCGTTAGCCATGTTACGGCGCGCACCGGCGAAAACAGCAGCTAAAACAGCGTCGGTGTGATTTTGCATCAAAATGCATGCATTAATGAATCACTGTGATGCGTTATTGGCTATTTTGACGTTGAGATCCGAACGGTATGATGAACGCGCTTTCCGACAGGAGCAGTTGCGGCAAGCGATGTTGATTGCGGGCGAAGGCCCGATCGTTGCGGGAGAGAGTAATGTCAGAGGGTGTGGCGGTTGATGGATCAGCCAGAACGGATTCGGGGGCGTCGCGTTTTGCGATTCTGTGGTTTCTCGCGCTGGCGCTGATGTCTGCGCTGCTGAACAGCAGTGCGCCGACGCCACTTTATCCTCTTTACCAGCATGAGTTAGCGTTAACCTCGGTAAGCCTGACGGTGATTTATGGCGCTTATGCGGCAGGTGTGCTGATTTCTTTGTTCGGTGTGGGCAACCTGGCGGGTAAAGTGCGGGATCTGCGTAGCATGATTGTCCCGGCGTTGCTGGTGGTGCTGGTTGGAGCACTGCTGTTTGCGCTGGCGGACTCCTTTACCATGCTGTTTATCGCGCGTTTGCTGGCTGGGATCGGCACCGGAGCGTTGACCGGCGCGGCGAATATCGCCCTAGTGCGTTTTGGCCCCAAGGACGGGGGCAAGAATGCGGCGTTGATCGCCACGCTCTCGTTCACTACCGGGCTGGCGCTGGGGCCGATCTTCAGCGGTGTGGCATTACAGACCGGGTTCTATACCACGTCGATGCCGTTTGTCATTATTATGTTCGTTGCTGCCACCGCAGCATTGGGTGTGATGCTGAAATGGCCGCAGGATGTGGCGCTGGTGGTAAGCAGCGGGCAGGCTGTGGAAACCAGAGTGGAAAACAGCAGCCTGGCGGCAGGGTTACGCGCAACCGGCAGTCAATTTTTCCTGTGTGCTGGGGCATTATTCACCTGCTGGGCGGTAGCGGCGAGTATTCTGGCGATAGGCCCCAGCGTGGCCGAAAAGCTGCTGGGTATGCAAAGCCGCGGCGTTTATGGTTATGTGATCGCGGTGTATCTGGTTATTGCCGGTATCAGCCAGATCTTGAGCCGTCGCTTTAAGGCACGCTATTCGCTGATGTTTGGCTGCCTGGCGCAGGCGCTGTCGGTGGTGGTGTTTGCCGAGGCAATTCAGCTCTATTCGCTGGGGTTGGCCGCGGTGGGTATGGTGATTGCGGGCTATGCCTACGGGGCGATCTTTGTTGGCAGTGCCACCTTGGTGAACCTGATTTCACCGAAGGCCAGCCATGCGCGTTTGATTTCGTTATTTTATGTGATTGCCTACGTTGCCAACTGGGTACCTATTTTGTTGGGAGTGGTGATCGACCATGCCAGCCTGCATCTGGCCGTTAATCTGTTATTTCTGGTCAGCGCCGTGGTTTGCCTGGCCCTAGGTTTACTGGTAATGCGAGCCAAATTCCCACGTTAAAACGGATTAAGGGTAAGCCGTATTACTACCGATTTCCCTGGTGTTGTGTATCATTTTCAGCGTGCTTGCACGCTGTTTTTTTTATGAAAATCCCCCGATTACCTGCAATGCCGGTCAGTTAAACGCAAAACTGCATAATCATGCATCAATGGCTAAAGGCGTCGCCCTTGTATGTTTGTAGTTGATGTAAAAAGATAGGTTGTACCGTGTTCTTACCCGGCGTGGCAGCACGTACGCCCTCTGGGACACCAAGCCCGTGGGAGAGCTTATTGCGCCACGTCGGTTTCATGATGAGCCCGAACAGCTGCCTGGACGACGATGCTGTCAGTCCGTATCACGCAAGGCTGGGAGACATGAGATGAAGCAAAAGACTTACGTCGGTATTGATATCGCCAAAGAGAAGTTCGACGTGTTTATCAACACAGACCAGCGTATTGCTCAATTTGTGAACCGCCCCGGTTTTCTTGGAGAGTGTTTAGTCCTTTATTTGATTCAATTCGGCCTGGCTTGTTGCACTTGAGAACCAATGGCTCGCCCAAAAGCAGGAAGTCCATTAGCCTGCCAGCCAAAAGGCTGCATATGGATTTCACGCGCCCACCCCGCACCTTTGAATTTTGCCGCGTGGTAAATCAACCAAGCTTGTCCGTGATTGTCGGTAAAAAAGCCGTTATGTCCCGGGCCATAGACATCGGCGGCTTCATTCTTGCTAAAGACCGGTGCCGGATGTTTACGCCAATTAGCCGCTACCATCGGGTCGCCCCCGTTGAACAGCAGCAGACCAAGGCAATAATCATCTGTCCAACTTCCGCTGGCAGAGTAAACAATGAACGCCTGGCCTTTAGGGTTGAATAACACCTGTGGTGCTTCGTTAACCTGCGGTGTTCCAACCTGTTCCCACGCAAATTCGGGCCTGGATATTTCGACACGTTCACCCATTAATTGCCACGGAGTAGCCATTCTGGCGATATAAAGACGCTGCTGTTCATTAGTATCGCCTTCCCAACCCGACCAGATAAAGTAACGTTTTCCTTCAAACTCGAAAATAGTGCCATCAATAGCCCATTTATCACTGGCATCCGCTATCTTTCCAGACTGAGTTGCCGCTGGGTAATCATAGTGACTGAACGGATCGCTATTTTCTGATTGCAGCACATACATACGTTGTCGGGTCATATCACCTGCAGATGCAGCAAAATAGATGTACCAACGGCCATCCAGATAATGTAACTCAGGTGCCCAGACATGCTCGCTATTTACACTATTGGGTTTAGGCATCCATACGACTTTCTGTTCAGCATTTTCCAAATCACTCAAATCTGTCGTGCGCCATAGCGTGATATTACTCGCCGTGGTTTGAGTGTAGTAATAATAACCATCACTATGATGTACTACCCACGGATCGGCACCATCGCTCAGGACCGGGTTAGTAAACGTGGTATTTGCCTGTAATGACATGATATTTCCCATCATTAATAAAATAAAGATACCCATCCAGTGCGTTACCTGATGCTTCATATTCCTTTTCATCTGGAGATATCCTTTAACAGAGTTTCAGCAACGTAACGTTTTACCGTCTTTGTCAAACAGGTGAATGTGTTCAAACGCAATCGACAAAGAAATAGCTTCATGGCATTCAGGTATATGGGAGTCGGTGTTTATTTTTACCAACAGCAAAGGATCGACTCCGGGACATTGAACATGCAAGAATGCTGAATCCCCAAGATTCTCTACCAGCGAAACGTGGCCTCTAAGATGGCATTCGCTGCTATTCTCCTCCACGACTGCCAGGTGTTCCGGGCGAATACCCAACTTTATTTGTTGATGCCCGGTACAATCAAACCTGGCCTTGGCAATCTTGATAGGGAAATCATTCCCCAGCTCAAGATGCCATGCATCATCTTTTTCTGCGTTTACTCTGGTTGTGAGAATATTCATTCTTGGGGTTCCCAGAAAAGTCGCAACAAATTCGGTAGCAGGACGTTGATAGAGTGCGACAGGGGAACCAACCTGTTCGATGTATCCTTTATTGAAGACCACAATCCTATCGCCCAAGGTCATGGCTTCCACTTGGTCGTGGGTGACATAGATCATGGTCGTGCCCAATTTCTGATGCAAGCGCGCCAACTCTGTGCGCATTTTTCCTCTCAGCGACGCGTCCAGATTAGAAAGCGGCTCATCAAACAGAAAGACCTCCGGCTCACGGACGATGGCTCGGCCAATCGCTACCCGCTGCCGCTGTCCACCGGAAAGCTCTGCCGGTTTGCGCTTCAGCAAATGGGCCAATTGCAGGGTTTCTGCCACCTTATTAACTTTAATGGCGATCTCTTTCTTGGATGTTTTATTGAACAGTAAGGAAAAACCCATGTTTTCCTCTACCGTCAGGTGTGGATAGAGCGCGTAAGATTGGAATACCATCGCGACTCCCCGTTTTGCGGCTTCAAGCTTGTTCGCCAGCTTGTCGCCAATATGAACCTCACCCGCAGTAATATCCTCCAGCCCCGCAATCATCCGCAGCAACGTTGACTTACCACAGCCGGAAGGGCCAACAAAAACGACAAACTCCCCTTTGTTAATTTTTAGATTAACGTTATGGATGACTTGATTTCCATCAGGATAAATTTTCTTCACATCGTTCAATATTACACTCGACATTCTCTTGATCTCTTTCACCAACCTCAATGAGGTTGTAATAAAGTGAGGACCTGTTCAGGCAACCAAGCTAACCCAAACATTCATTTAACCTTTCAGTCCAGTCGCGGCGAGAAAACCTGAAGCAACCCTCTTTTGGAAGATCACATAAATAATCGCAACTGGCATACCGCCAATCAGCGCCGATGCCATATTCTGTGCATATCTGACGCCATAGCTATCATTCAATTGGGTCAAGCCAATCGGGATCGTCATATTCTCGGTAGAGCTGATCACCAGGAATGGCCAGAGGAAATTATTCCATGCACCAATAAAGGTAATAATCGCCATGGCATAAATAATATTCTTCGACAGTGGAATATAGACTTTCAATAACACCTGGATTTCGCTGGCCCCATCCAGGATTGCCGCTTCACGAAAATCTTTGGAAACCTGATCAAAGAAGCGTTTGAAGACAAAAAGCACCATAGGCGAGACGATCTGCGGCAGAATGATCCCGCCAAGCGAGTCAACCAACCCCATATGGTAAATCTGTCGAAACAGTGGGATGACCAACGCCTCAAAGGGAAAAATAATCCCGAACATGCAGCTCCAGAAAAGCAGATTGGCGCCCCGGAATCTGACTTGCGAAAAGCTATAGGCCGCCAGCACGGTAATCAGCAAAGTCACGCCGGTGATCGCTAAAGAAGTGACAACGCTGTTTATGAAGAAGGTCGGTAAGCTTCCGAAGGTCAACACATTGACGAACGCTTCAACGGTGGAAGGATCGGGCAGCCATTGTAACCCGGAGACAGTTTGTGCCTCTGAACGCAATGCCGTACTGAACGCCCACAACAGCGGGCTGCTCCAGAGAAAACACAGCAGCAGAGTCAATATCACGGCCAGCAGAGAAACTCAGCTTTATATTCATCTTAACTCCGACGATTGATAAAACGGCTAAGCAAAGATTGCAGTAACAGGATCAGCAAAATAATGAGTACGAAAGTCACCGCGATGGCAGAAGCATAACCGGCATTTTGATTAACAAATCCCGTTTCATACATGTAGTGGAGCACGACTTTTGTACTGTCAAATGGCCCTCCTCCTGTAAGCAGGTAGGTCTGACCAAATATTTTTAACGATGCAACCAATTGCAAACCAAAGACCATCAGGGTAACCGGACGTAGTTGCCGCCAGGTAATGTAGCGAAATGTTCCCCAGCGGGTCGCGCCATCCAATCCCGCGGCTTCATAAAGATCTTGAGGGATATTTTTTAATGCGGCGAGGAACAGTAATACGTTGAAACCCACCGTCCACCAGATGGTGGCAAGTGCCACCATCGGCATGGCAAAGTCAGGATCGTTAAACCACGCGACCTGGGTACCAGCAACCAGGTTCACCACGCCAAAAGTTGGATGTAACATCCAACTGGAGATCATAGCCATCACGGCGATCGGCAAGATATTAGGAATGAAAAAAATAGCCTGCACCGTACTGGCAAAGTAGCTCAAGCGGTTGATCAACATTGCCATGACCAACCCTAGAGCCGTGAGTGGAACCACCGTCAGCAGCGAGAAGTACCCCGTATGCAACATCGCAGACCAAAAACCAGGATCCTGCAACAGTTCAACATAGTTAGCTAACCCAACATAGCCGTGAGTTTCTGTTAAGCCGCTATCGGTAAAGCTGAGCTGCAATGTCTGCAGTGCAGGCAATACAAAAAAGAGCACGAATGCAAGTAAAAATGGCATTAACATCATCCAGGGTATCAACGTCTTACCTGCATTGGCCGAGATTGTTTTTTGTCCGTATTGGTTATACATACCTGAGTACCACCGTTTAAAAAAACTGCTGCTTATAACCCGCTGGCTGTCGCCACACAGTGTATTAGCGAGCGGGGCGGTTCATAAATTTACCCGCATCGCGCTCAAACATTTGCAGGGCCTTTTCGGGCGCAAGCTGGCCTGTCAACGCGGCTGGAAAGTACTTGGAAGCGGCGGCTTGTAGAGGACCGGCAGCGCCACTGTACCAACCATCGGGCTCATAGATAATGTGGCTTGCTGTTGCAGTGGCATAGTCATTCACCAGTGGCATCGCTTTAAATGTTTCGGTGCTCACCGCTGGCTCAAAAGCAGGAATATGGCCACCTTCAGCCCAGGTCAGCGCATGCTCGTTGACATAGGTAGCAAACTTCACGATGCCGAGCATCTTCTCTGCCGTGATCGGCTTCCCTTTGTTATTTGGAATGGCGATAGCATGCGAGTCAGCCCAGACGGCTGGGTTGCCATTAAAGAAGGCAGGAAGCGGAGCAACGCCAATATCCAGAGCTTGCTGCTTGTTATTCATCTTATCCATGACCGAAGGGATCTCCCACACACCGTTAAGCATGAAGGCGGAATGCCCGGTCAAGAATTCAGTCGTTGAGGAGGAGTAATCCAGTCCCTTGGTGGCATAACCCTGTAAGTACCAACTTGCCATGGCGTCCATCGCTTTTCTGCCGGCTTCACCGAAGACGAACTGGTTGTTCTGGATAGTTTGCGCACCTTGCTGGCGAATCATTGATAACCATAACCGATAAGGCATGTAGGACATGGGAGAGGTTTCCATGCTAAGCCCTGCGGCACCGGTTTGTTTGACACTCTCGAGTGCCGTGTTGAACTGTTCTAAAGAGTCAATCGGTTTAAGCTTGCCCTGCTCATCCAAAAGACCGGCTTTACGGACAATATCCTTGTTGTAATAGAGAACGAGCGCATGGGTATCTATCGGTAGGGCATAACTTTTACCTTCGACGGTACTCTGCTGCCAAAGCAATGGGAAAATTTTGTTAGAGTCATAGCGAGCACCTTTTAATGCTGCTTCTGTGATGGGTTCCAAGCCATTAGTTTGTGTAAAACCGGAAATCTTGGACAAATGAATAGTCGCCATATCTGGGCCACTGCCCAGCGATGAAGCTGTTTTCAGTTTAGTGTAGAAAGGCTCCCCCCAATTCAATACCGTTGTTTCTATTTTATATTCGTCCTGGCTGGCATTGAAACCTTCAACCAAGGTTTTCATTCGTGCGCCATCACCGCCATTAAGCAATGTCCAGTATTGGAGCGTAGTCTGTGCCATCGCGATTGGGGATAATATTGTCCCCATAGTCAACAATAACAAAATTTTTGACTTGTTCATTTTTCATGATCCTTTTATTAATTCAGTAAAGTAAATGCATCTATTTGACTGATAGGGATTGGGAAAAACAGCTGGTGATTACCACCAGGCTTCCCACATTGCCCCAACATTTAACGCATTCAGTCTGGTATCATCATTATTAAGAATGCTTTTGTTGCGCTTATTATCGACCTCACCAGCAGTGACATAGAAACGCAACATAGGTCGGAAGCTTGGCCCCATACCAATCGAGATGTTTTGTGAAAGGGTCGCTTTCCAACCTGAATTCCTGCCACCTTCTGAATAATCCACGATCTGATACCCTGTTTCAAACCAGGTGGAATGAACATCATTCCAAAAATACATAGGGCGTAGAATAATCCCGTAATTAGTTCTGTTATCTTTTCCATTACCTTCAATATGGAAATCATGATAGGCCAGTAAATACTCAACAGAGGCTTTCTTAGAGAAATTAACATTGCCTTCTGCGCTGGCAAAAATAGTCGTCAGGTCTTCTGTTTTCCAATAAACGCTGTTATCGGCACGATCACTGTAACGCATTATTAACCGGTTATAACCGTGTTCCCAACCGCGCCCAAGCACCAGCGCACTCTGCCAGGCATTCAACCTTTTGTCTTTATCAACCGCTTTAGAATCAAAACCGTAGTTACCATATAACTCAAGATCGGCAATCCCCAAATCGATGTTATACAGCTTCGACGTCAATGCGTAATGCCCGCTATCGCCAACACCACCGCCCCCTGTACAGGTAACTCGTGAAGGATTGGGGTTGTTGTTATCGCTTATCAGCCGTGGATCACACCATTCCACCGCACTGACCACCCCTAACTCCAGTTTGGTCGAGCCTAATTCAAGGTTCTTGATACCAGCGCCTTGACCATCATAATTCATCACCATGTAGTCATTAATGCCCTGTTGCAAGCGTTGGTGAAAATCGCGCCCCGCCCAGAGATAAGCATTAGGCTGGGAATCAAGTACCTGTGTCACGCCAGCATAACTTTTCTTCAGATTGACCTCATCTCCCCAGTGGTCAATCATTACGTTCACATCCCAGATAGCTCCCTGCTCGCTACGGAAAAATTTGGTAAGCTGGAATTCCCCCCCGTTACCTTCATTACCTAAACGCCCTAGCGATGAAGCACCATTAAAAGAACCATCAACACCCACATATTTCAAATCATCCGCCTGATAATGGGCCCCATAGCGCGCATAGCCGGAGAACACTAATCTATTAGGATCTTCTTTATCTGATTTTTTTTCTGACTCCGGCTGAACTTTAAGATCGGAAACTTCGCCATAAACCGGCTTCTCTTCTACAGCCTTTTTCTCAGCCATTGCCGCTTCCAGCTTCTCTTGCCTTTCATTAAGGGCTTTCTCAACGGCAGCGGCAACGATTTTGTTCAGTTCACTGCGCGAGACCATATCATCGCTCGCTGCGATGGCACTAACGGAAAACAAAGCTGTGGCAGCCAGCGGTAATACTTTCAAAGAGGCCATGAGATATCCTTTCTATTTGGTTATTTCCGTTGCCAAGTTACAAGGCACGGTGGGAAGTGGGCCATTTGCTCGTTCCTGAGCCTTATCCTGTATGCTGGCCCGGTTCGAAGATGCCCTACGGTTTTATCGTCCAGAAAAGCCATCGATTGATTTCAATGGCTGGAACTGGCTCTCTAACGGTTTACTGGGTATGAACTATTTTGGATATGGTTAAGGTGGTGGTCATTATCCAACTCGTGGATGCAAACCCACTTTACTCAGGCGAGCGACAAGCTCCACTTCCGCCTTGCGGAAAGGAATACCATGTTCGTCAAAAACGTCATGGAACCAGAGATGAGCGTAATCTTCACGTTTCTGCAGCACGACAGGCCATGGCATAAAGGTTTGGGTTTTGCCGCGTACCAGCCCCCACTGATAGGGGACGACGTTGCAGGCATGCATCAGTGGGAGTTGTTCTTCAAAGTTGCTGCCGACATGGCGTGCCAACCATTCGGTGCAGAATATAGGGCGATCGAACTGCTCCATATAGCGTAACACTCGAACCATTTTGGATGTGGCTATGTAGGCATGGAAACTGACCACATCTGACAACTTGAGAGCGGCCTGATCGATCGGATGCTGAAACATCTCTTCATCGGGCTGATCCTCGTCCAGCGGCAGGTGCCATGCACCCACGGTCAAGGGCTGTGTCGGGTTTTCCTCTCGTGCCCAACCGAATGCAAGCACCATCAGCTCCAAGGCGAATTTTTCCAGCTTCTCGTGATACAGCGTTTCTGTTATTCCGGTGGCAAAGGTGCCACGATTGCCCGGCTCGTTGTATACGTCCCATACCACAATGCGTTTGTCATTGCGGAACGTCCGCACAATATCGCGGATATAACCTTCAATTTCCGGCCAGGTACTCGGGTCGCAAACTTTATCTCGTCCGGGGCTGGCTGCCGCCTGGCTATTATGCTTACCTGGAATCGGTGCCTTTTGAGGGCCAAGGTAAGGTTCATCGCCTGAAAAACTGCAGTCATCCATCAACGTCAACATGACTCGGATGCCTTGTTTTTCAGCTATCCCGAGGAAAGTATCAATACGCGATAACAGCCCAATCCGGTCATGCTGCCAGACGATAAAAGGCAGGTTGATGCGCAAGGTGTTGTAACCGACCTGCGCCGCCCAGCTCAGCTCTTCATCAATAATAGAGGCATTGAACGTTTCAGCCTGCCAGATATCTGTCCAGTTCACCGCTGAACGTGGCAGGTAATTAAAACCGCACATCCATCCCTGTTGCCGATACCAATCATTTGCCTGCTCTTTACTCCACTGTTGGTGCATAACCACTCCTATCCTACGATCACTACAGTAATTAATATTATTAGCTAATATTTATTAGCAATGGTGGTGGACGGCAAGCCTATGATGGTGAAATTGTATGCATGGTCACACTTCTGTTATTCCCCGCCGGTGAAATGTGACGACAAACTCACTGTGATATAGTGCGAACAGATAGGCAGAAGATGATGGATGCAATGGAAAAGAAAAATAAAATCACCATGAATGATATTGCACGCGAAGCGGGTGTATCACAGGCTACGGTGTCGCTTATTCTAAACAATGCACAGAGCATCAAGCTTAGTGATGAGACACGTTCACGGGTTATCAACACGGCACAAAGGCTGGGTTATAAAAAGATCCCTTCACCACATAAAGTGGAAGGGCAAGAAGAAATTGCGATTATTATCAATTCGATGCCAAGCTATGATCCTTTTGTTGATGCACTCAGTCAGGCGCGTGATGAGGCGTGGCGCAACGACGTACTGTTGACGATTTACGATTACGGTGATGATGTTGATTTAGCGCTGCGCATTATCCGGCAGCTTGAACAGCGCCGTTGTGCCGGGATCGTTCTTGCTTCCCCAATTACCCGAGGTATCGATTTTTCGCTTTTCGATCATTGCACCACACTGCCTCTGGTATTGTTAAACGTTTATGACCATGCCTATCCACTTCAATCAACCTTCTTACCAGACGACTACGCCAACGCGCTGCAGGTTACGCGCCATCTTATTCATCAAGGCGCAAGGCGCATCGCGCATATCATGGGGGACGACTGGATGGATGCCTCTCACCATCGTCTCGCTGGGTATAAAGCGGCTTTGGAACATGCAGGTATCCCATTTGATGACGCACTAGTGATAAAAACTAACTGGCGCCTCGATGAAACACATCAAGCAACCTATCAGGTAATGCACCGTGCTTCTCGGCCGGATGCGATTTTTTGCTCAAGTGACTGGATGACGTTGGGGTGTTATCAGGCTTTAGCAGAGATGGAAGTGAAGGTGCCACAGGATATTCTGGTCGCAGGATATGACGATCAGCGAATTGCTGAACAACTCATGCCCAAGCTGACCAGTGTGCAGTTACCGTACACAGAATTGGGCCGTATGGCCGTGGAATACCTCTGCCAAGGGGAATGCACCACGACACATGTCAGGATGGCGGGGAAATTACAAATCCGTGGTTCGACAATACGGTAACTCATTTAGATGCGCAAAAATAAATGGTTGTTCCACGTTAGCGGGGCAAGTCAAAAAAGTTGCTGTGTTACTTGTTGGGCAGCCAACAGATAAAGTTTCTCCATGGGTCACTGCTCATAGTCCTATTGAAATGGCAGAGAAGATTGATGAACTGGATGCAAATTATGATCGTTCCCGTGGCTGGACCGACTGGTTTCAGGATGGCAATGATCTGGTGCTCGGTGAATCGGATCTTACGCATAGCGAATTCCTCAGGTGGACATAATTACTCATCACCCATTGACTTTAAACACAGCTGTTCTCCCTATGAGAGAGGGAATTGATTAGCCTTAACTGGCAAGCATTACCCCATTACCTGCTGCTTTACCTTTGATTGCCCCTTGCCTGCCGTTTGAAAATCACTCATCACGGTTAATCAATAAGCAACTGACTGATATGCCAACAAGCTGAAGGTATTTTTCCGCCCGCCCGTTTTGATTTACCGTATAATTCCCCACGGTGAGTTTGGTTAATGAGGTAGCAGTGGAACAACTTTCGGGATTGTTGCGGCAGTTACGCCAGCAGCTTGAGCAGGATTTTCCCTCTGCAGCCGGAATGCGGCAGATAACATTACCGATTCCCGATCGTCTGGCCGCTATGTTGCTGGAATGGCTGGCAGCACAGACGCAGTTTCCGCAGTTTTACTGGCGCCACCGCGAAGCACAGCAAGAGGCTGCGGTATGCGGTGCGGTCAGGCAGTTTTCGCACCCTTTGCAGGCGCAGGCGTTTTTGCATGCCTATCCTTGTGCCCGCCTTTGGGGGCTTAACGCTTTCGATGACAGTGCATTGCTGCTGTTGCCACGTGTGGAGATCCTGAGCCGCAGCGGCAAGGGGCAACTGACGCTGAATCTGTTCTCTGAATCTTCACTGCGTGAAGACGCCGTAACCGCAGGCCGTTGGCTTGATGAACTGCGGGTAGCGAAACCGATCGCGGCACTGCAGGTAAAGGTAAAATCGGTGCTGCACCAGCCTGAGCGCCCAGCCTGGGATGCGATGTTGCATGACGCGCTGGAGGCGATCGAAAATCAACAACTGGATAAAGTGGTATTGGCGCGCAGCACGTTGCTGACGCTGGCAAACCCGCTGTTTGCGCCTGCGCTGATGGCCGCCAGCCGCAAGGTTAACCATCGCTGTTACCATTTTATGATGCGTTTCGATGCGCACTCGGCGTTTCTAGGCTCCAGCCCGGAAAGGTTATATCTGCGCGAAGGGCAGCACCTGCTGACTGAAGCATTGGCGGGTACCGTTGCCAGTCACACGGATGAGCGGCAGGCGCGCGCGTTGGCGCAATGGTTGCTGCAGGATGCCAAGAACCGGCAGGAAAACCTGCTGGTGGTTGATGATATCTGCCAGCGTCTGCAAGGTGGTGCCAGTGCGGTAGACGTTCTGCCCCCCGAAGTGGTGCGTTTGCGCAAGGTGCAACACCTGCGGCGGCAGATTGAAGGGCAACTGAACCGTGGTGACGACGCCGACTGCCTGCAAAGGCTGCAGCCGACCGCTGCGGTGGCCGGGTTGCCACGCCAGGCTGCGCGTGACTTTATCCGCCAGCATGAGCCTTTTTCTCGCCATTGGTACGCCGGATCGGCCGGTTATCTCTCTATTGCGCAATCCGAGTTTTGCGTGGCATTGCGATCTACCCAGATCGACGGGGCGCAGGTGCAACTGTATGCCGGTGCCGGGATTGTCAGCGGTTCGGATCCGGCGCAGGAATGGCAGGAAATCGAAAATAAAGTGGCCGGCTTGCGGACGCTTCTGCAGCCTGAAGGCGGCTTTTGAGCTTTCCTCCATCGGAATTGATTTGTGCCAGGTAAGCCCGCCGCCGTGAATGATGGCGTTTTTGCGCCAGCGCAAAAGCCGCAAAGATGATTGCTTATATAATTCAGAGTTATGGTCCCTAGAGCGATACTTCTTATTAGTTATCCTCAGTGCATAACCTCTGTTTACTGACTCGTGAGCGAATTATGTCGACAAGTGTTTTTAATCGCCGGTGGGCGGCTTTGCTGCTGGAAGCGTTAGCCCGCCATGGGGTGCGGCATGTCTGTATCGCTCCGGGATCGCGCTCCACGCCATTAACGCTGGCCGCCGCTGCGCACCGCTCTTTTACCTGCCATACCCATTTTGATGAGCGCGGGCTGGGCCATTTGGCGCTTGGTCTGGCAAAAGCCACGCGTGAACCGGTGGCGGTGATCGTCACTTCTGGCACCGCGGCGGCCAATCTCTATCCTTCGCTGATTGAAGCTGGGCTGACTGGTGAACGGCTGGTGTTTCTCACCGCCGATCGGCCACCTGAGTTGATTGACTGTGGCGCTAATCAGGCGATTCGCCAGCAAGGCCTCTATGCCAGCCACCCAACGCTGAGTATTGATTTGCCCCGCCCCAGCCCGGATATTCCCGCCCGTTGGCTGGTTTCCACCCTCGACAGCGCCATGGCGCGTCTGCTGCATGGCGCGTTGCATATCAACTGCCCGTTTGCCGAACCGCTGTACGGTGGCGATGAACAACAGTATGCCGAATGGTCGGCGGCGTTGGGGGATTGGTGGCAAAGCAGCCAGCCTTGGTTGCGAGAAGAAGATGCGCGTCAGGTATGGCAACAGCCGGATTGGGGCTCCTGGCGGCAAAAGCCTGGTGTGGTGCTTGCCGGGCGAATCAGTGCTGAAGAGGGGGTTCAGTTAGCCGAATGGGCCGCTATGTTAGGGTGGCCATTGATTGGTGACGTACTTTCACAAACCGGCCAACCGCTGCCCTGTGCCGACCTGTGGCTGGCGCAGCCGCAGGCGCGTCAACTGCTGGAAAAGGCGCAACTGGTGGTGCAGTTTGGCAGCAGCCTGACCGGCAAACGTCTGTTGCAATGGCAGGAGCATTGCCAGCCAGAGGAATATTGGCTGATTGATTCCCTGCCGGGGCGGCTCGATCCGGCGCACCATCGTGGCCGTCGTATTCGCGCCAGCGTAGGCGAGTGGCTCGATCTGCACCCGGCACAAAACGTTACTCCGTGGGCCGCAGACCTGGCACTACTGGCACAAGAGGCTTTTGACAGCGCGTCTGAGTATTTGGATGACCGTTTCGGCGAGGCGCAATTGGCTCACCGATTGCCGGAATTATTGCCGGAAAACGGCCAGCTGTTTCTTGGCAATAGCCTGATTGTGCGCTTGATCGACGCGCTGGCGCAGCTACCGGCCGGTTATCCGGTGTTCAGCAATCGCGGGGCGAGCGGTATTGATGGGTTGATTTCCACCGCCGCGGGCGTGCAGCGAGCCACTGCTAAACCGACGCTGGCGGTAGTCGGCGATCTTTCTGCCTTATATGACCTGAATGCGCTGGCGTTGCTGCGCCACTGCTCGGCACCGACGGTGCTGATCGTGGTGAATAATAACGGCGGCCAGATCTTCTCGTTGTTACCCACGCCGGAACTGGAGCGTCAGCGTTTTTACTGCATGCCGCAGAACGTGGATTTCAGCCATGCGGCGGCGATGTTCCAGCTTCATTACGCCTGCCCGGAGAATTGGGCACAGTTGCAACAGGCGGTGGCGCAAGGCTGGCACCACAACGGGGCGACATTAATTGAACTGCAGGTGCCACCGAGCGATGGCGCAGAGACGTTACAACATCTGGTACAACACAGGGCGGTGAACTGATGCTGGCTTCACGTGTTTTACAACGGGGCGAGAGTCATCGCCCGTGGTTGGTCTGGTTGCATGGCCTGCTGGGCAACAATAATGAGTGGCGGGTTATCGCCTCACGTTTTGAGCCGTGGTCCTCGCTGGCGATCGATCTGCCCGGCCATGGTGATTCTGCCGCTCAACCCTGCAAGGATTTTGCCGATATCAGTCAGCAAATCACCGCCACGCTGCAGCAGCACCAGATTACCCGTTACTGGCTGGTGGGCTATTCGCTCGGTGGCCGGATTGCCATGTATCACGCTTGCTACGGTGAACACCAGGGGCTGCAAGGGATAGTGATCGAAGGCGGCAACCCTGGGCTGGAAAGTGAAGAGCTGCGTGCCCAGCGGCGGGCGCATGATGCCAACTGGGCCCGCCGTTTCCGCTCGGAACCGATCGCCCAGGTGCTGCTGGATTGGTATCAGCAACCGATATTTGACGATCTGAGCGCGGTACACCGTGAAGCGCTGATCGCAGCCCGTTCAGCCAATGTTGGTGCGGCAGTGGCCGACATGCTGGAGGCCACATCGCTCGGGCGGCAGCCGTGGCTGGTGCCACAATTACAACGTTTGACGTTGCCGATGCGAGTGCTATGCGGCGTTGATGATCACAAATTTCAAATGCTGGCGCGTGAGGCCGGCCTGCCGCTGCGTACCGTGCCACAGGCCGGACATAATGCACATTTAGCGAACCCGGCGGATTTCGCTGCCGCGTTACATGAATTTCTTGCCAATGAAGGAACCGAATATGCTGTATCCCAATGAAGAACAACTGTATGCCGCCATTGATTGGCAGGATTGCTCCGGCGATTTCGAGGACATCCTGTACCACAAGTCCAGTGACGGCATTGCCAAAATCACCATCAACCGCCCACAGGTGCGTAACGCTTTCCGCCCGCATACGGTGAAAGAGATGATCGACGCGCTGGCGAACGCGCGTTATGACGATGGGATTGGCACTATCATTCTTACCGGTGCCGGTGATAAAGCCTTCTGTTCCGGTGGCGATCAGAAAGTGCGCGGCGACTACGGCGGCTATCGTGACGACAGCGGCGTGCATCACCTGAACGTGCTGGACTTCCAGCGCCAGATCCGCACCTGCCCGAAGCCGGTGGTGGCGATGGTGGCTGGCTATTCAATTGGCGGCGGCCACGTGCTGCATATGATGTGCGATCTGACCATTGCCGCCGATAATGCCATCTTCGGCCAGACCGGGCCGAAGGTCGGTTCCTTTGACGGTGGCTGGGGGGCTTCTTATATGGCGCGCATCGTCGGCCAGAAAAAAGCCCGTGAGATCTGGTTCCTGTGCCGCCAGTACGACGCCGCAGCCGCCTTGGATATGGGCCTGGTCAATACCGTGGTGCCACTGGCGGATCTGGAAAAAGAAACCGTGCGTTGGTGCCGTGAGATGCTGCAAAACAGCCCGATGGCCCTGCGCTGCCTGAAGGCGGCACTGAATGCCGACTGTGACGGCCAGGCCGGGTTACAGGAACTGGCGGGTAACGCCACCATGCTGTTTTATATGACCGACGAAGGCCAGGAGGGGCGCAACGCATTTAATGAAAAACGCCAGCCAGACTTCAGCAAATTCAAGCGTAATCCGTAATGACCGCGCTAACCCGTAACGCAACGCTTTATCGTTACTGTGTGCCGATGGAGGCGGGCGTAGTGCTGCGTCATCAGCGCTTAAAAACCCGTGATGGTTTGCTGATCCATCTGCAACAGGGGGAACAGCAGGGCTGGGGAGAGATCGCACCACTGCCGGAGTTCAGCCAGGAAACGCTTGAGCAGGCGCAGCAGGCCACCTTGGGGTGGCTGCAGGCGTGGGTTGCGGGTGAGAACAGGGCTGCTAACGAACTGCCTTCGGTGGCTTTTGGCACCAGCTGCGCGTTGGCTGAATTAGCAGGGCAGTTGCCGCAGCAGGCTGACTATCGCAAGGCTCCGCTTTGTACCGGCGATCCCGACGAGCTGTTTGACGTGTTGAATGCTTTGCCGGGCGAGAAAGTGGCCAAGGTAAAAGTGGGCCTGTATGAGGCAGTGCGCGATGGCATGGTGGTCAACGTGCTGTTGGAAGCCTTGCCGGATCTCCAACTGCGGCTGGACGCCAACCGTAGCTGGACGCGCGCCAAAGCCGACGGCTTTGCCAAGTATGTCAACCCGGCCTGGCGCGATCGCATCGCGTTTCTGGAAGAACCTTGCAAAACCCGTGAGGAGTCACGGGATTTTGCGCAGGCGACCGGTATCGCTATCGCCTGGGACGAGAGCGTGCGTGAAGCGGATTTTGTGGTGCAGGCCGAGCCGGGCGTAGCCGCCATCGTGATCAAACCAACTCTTGTGGGGAGCCTGCAGCGCTGCCGTGAACTGGTCGAACAGGCGCATCAGGCCGGGCTGGTGGCAGTGATCAGTTCCAGCATTGAATCCAGCCTGGGGTTGACGCAGTTGGCGCGTATTGCCCACTGGCTGACGCCGGATACCGTGCCGGGGCTGGATACCTTGAACCTGATGCAGGCGCAATTGCTGCGCGGTTGGCCGGAAAGCACGCTGCCGTTGCTGGATACGGATGCGTTGGAGTGCGTATGGCACAGCTAAACGACTGGCCGTGGTGCCATTGGGCGGCGCAGCGCCCGCAGGCTACCGCGGTGATTGTTGAACATCAGCCGATAAGTTGGTTGGAGCTGCAACGGCAGGTTGAACAGTTGGCAGCGGATTTTC
This sequence comes from Serratia sp. MMO-28, assembly GCF_037199905.1. Taxonomy (NCBI): domain Bacteria; kingdom Pseudomonadati; phylum Pseudomonadota; class Gammaproteobacteria; order Enterobacterales; family Yersiniaceae; genus Serratia; species Serratia sp. MMO-28. The sequence continues at coordinate 123,799 of NZ_JBBCVB010000004.1, read as the reverse complement.
AGCATCAAGGGGTGTTGCCAGGCAGTGGCGTAGCGCTGTGCGGTAAAAACAGTTATCCGTTGCTGTTGGCTTACTTGGCGCTGCTGCAGTGCGGAGCACGTTTGCTGCCGATCAACCCGGCGTTGCCTGCCTCGATGCTGGCAGCGTTGCTGCCGGATCTGGACATTGCTTTTGCTTTTAGCCCCGATGAATTGCCTGAGTTATCTTCTGCCATTATCCGTCTATCGCCCCCGGCGGTGGCAGAATGTCAGCTGCAATGCCTGCCGTGGGATGCACAACGTCTGGCAACCTTGACGCTGACTTCCGGTTCCAGCGGCCTGCCAAAAGCGGCAGCCCACAGCTATGCCGGGCACCTTGCCAGTGCCGAAGGGGTGTTGCATCTGATGGATTTTCAGCCGCAGGATTGCTGGTTACTTTCTCTGCCGCTGTTCCATGTTTCTGGGCAAGGGATTGTCTGGCGCTGGCTGGCGGTGGGGGCGCAGTTGGTGGTGCGTGACATGCAGCCGTTGGCCGACGCGCTGGCCGGGTGCACTCATGCCTCATTGGTGCCGACCCAGTTGTGGCGTTTATTGTCCGAGCCGATGACTGAACATGCGTTGAAAGAGGTGCTGCTCGGCGGGGCGATGATCCCGGTTTCGCTCACCCAGCAGGCTGAAGCGATGGGGATCCGCTGCTGGTGTGGTTACGGTTTGACCGAGTTGGCCTCCACGGTGTGCGCCAAGCGTGCCGATGAACGGCCGGGCGTGGGCTTGCCGCTGCATGGCCGTGAGATACGGCTGGTGGATCAGGAAGTATGGATCCGTTCGCCAAGCCTGGCTCTGGGGTATTGGCATCAGGGGGCGCTATTGCCGATCGCTGATGAGCAGGGCTGGTTCCACACGCGCGATCGCGGTGCGATGGAGCAGTGTGAGCTGCGGATTATCGGGCGGCTGGATAATCTGTTCTTCAGCGGTGGCGAAGGGGTGCAACCCGAAGATGTCGAGCGCGTGCTGGCGGCGCATCCGCAGATCCTGCAGGTGTTTATCGTGCCGGTTGACGATCCTGAATTTGGTCAGCGGCCAGCGGCGGTGATCGACTGCGAGGGCGCGTTGACGTTGGAGGCTTTGCTGGCATGGGCGGACGGCAAGCTGGCGAATTTCCAGCGGCCTATCGCGCTATTTGCTTTGCCTGACGCGCTGAAAACCGGCGGTATCAAGATCTCACGCCGTCGCCTGCGGCAGTGGGTTGCTGGGCAGTTGCAGGCTTGTTGAGCATAATGCTGAAATATCTATACACTAAGTAAAAGCATGTGATATTACCGATGTTCGTAGGAATGAGGGGCAAACAATGGCAAAAATAGAAGGTTTTCGTATAAAAAACTTCAGAGCACTGAAGGATATTACACTTGGCCGTTTGTGGAATCAGCAACGAGCTAAACCTCTCGAAGCAATGACGGCAGTTATCGGTAAAAACGGTGTTGGGAAAAGTACTTTATTTGATGCTTTTGGTTTTTTGGCCGATGCACTAAAGCTAGGGGCTGAAGAGGCTTGTGATGCTCGCGGTAGAGGCGGATTTGCAAGAATTAGATCACAAGGGCAAATTGGTGCAGTTGAATTTGAGATCTACTACAAAGAGGACGGTAATGCTCGGCCTATTACCTATGAAATTGCCATAGATATCGATGATTCTGGCCGCCCATTTGTATTGAAAGAACGCCTTAGGCAGAGACGTAAGGGGCAAAAGCACGGTTGGCCGTTTTCATTTCTTGTATTGGATCGTGGTAAAGGTGTTGTATGGAAAGGGGAACAGGAGGGGCGTCAGATAGATGAGGATCAGGGAGTATTTGATCTGATTGGTCTGATTGAATCCATTAAATCAAGTGAAACTGAAGAAGAATCCAAGGAAACCGAAGTTGTCGAATTAGAAGATATTCGCAAGCTTGGTATTGCCACTCTTGGATCATTGAAGCAGCATCCACGTATTTCTGCATTTCGTCGGTTTATAGAAGGGTGGTATCTCAGCTACTTTACTCCTGATGCTGCTCGGAGTTTGCCGCTGGCAGGTCCGCAAAAACACCTCAATATCCATGGTGATAATCTTGGTAATGTCGTGCAATTTATGGAACGTGAACACCCGAAACGTTTTCAGACTATTTTAAATGAAATTGCTGATAAAATACCGGGAATCGATAGGATTGATACTGAAAGAACCAATGATGGCCGATTACTATTGCGCTTTAATGACAAAGGTTTCCAAGATCCATTTTATTCACAGCAGATGTCTGATGGTACATTAAAGGTTTTTGCTTACCTTCTGTTACTGGCAGACCCAACTCCCCCACCATTTCTATGTATCGAAGAACCGGAAAACGGTTTATATCATAAACTACTTGAATCTTTGGCTAGGGAGTTTCGTGAACATGCGACGGGCCGAAAAGGTGGCTCTCAGGTCTTTATCACAACCCATCAACCTTATCTAGTTGATGCATTGGAACCTGCAGAAGTCTGGATCTTGGAAAAAGGGAGTGATGGTTACTCGGCTATTCGTAGGGCAAGTGACGATACATTAGTAATGAATATGGTCGCTGAAGGGTTACCTTTGGGTGGGTTGTGGTATAGCGATTATCTGGATGGGAGATGAATGGATGCACTTTGAGATATTGGTTGAAGATCAATCAGGTAAAAAAATGCTTGATATTCTGCTCCCAAAGATTATTGACACTACCGTCCATACATTTATTGTCCACTCCTATAAAGGAGTGGGACGTATTCCCAAGAACCTTACAGCAACAGGGGATGCTAGCAAACGTATTTTGCTCAACCAGTTACCTCGGCTTTTGAGTGGATATGGGAAGTCTTTTGTCAATTTTCAAGCAGCAGTGATAGTGGTCTGTGATCTTGATGACAAATGCCTGAAAACCTTTCGCCAGGAATTGTGCAATCTACTTGACTCTTGCAATCCGAAACCAGAAACGCGTTTTTGTATCGCCATTGAAGAGGGCGAAGCTTGGTTTTTGGGGGATATTTCCGCAATTAAAGCTGCATATCCTAAAGCTAAAGATGCTGTTTTACGTGCTTATGTGAATGATTCCATCTGTGGTACATGGGAGTGTTTGGCCGATGCTCTCTATCATGGGGGAGCATCTTTACTTTCCACAAGAGGGTGGCAGGCCGTGGGTACTGAAAAATCACAATGGGCTGAAAAAATCAGTCCACACATGGATATCAGCAATAACGTATCTCCAAGCTTTGCATATTTTTGCGATAAACTACGCGAATTGACTAATGCTACTGCTTGATTGGTATAGAACGCCAATGGAGCTACGAACCGACGTAACTCCATTGGTTAAATATCTTACTAGTTCTATTTCAAACCCAGTGCTTTGGCGACACCGGCACCGTAATCCGGGTGCACCTTGGTGAACAGCTCAACCTGACGGCGTTGGATCTGCTCCGGTACCTGCGACAGTTCACCGGCAATGCGTGTGAACATACGCTGATGCTCTTCGGCACTCAGCAGATTGAACAGCGCCCGTGGCTGGCTGTAGTAATCGTCGTCTTCGCGGTGGTTCCAGTGATCCGCCGCACCTTCGAGGCTCAATGGCGGCTCGCTGAAATCCGGTTGCTCCTGGAACATGCCAAAGCTGTTTGGCTCATAGGTCACACCATTGCCGCTGTTGCCGTCCACGCGCATCGCCCCATCGCGGTGATAGTTGTGGAACGGGCATTTTGCACCGTTGACCGGGATCTGGTGATGGTTGACCCCCAGGCGGTAGCGATGCGCATCGCCATAAGAGAACAAACGCCCCTGCAGCATTCTGTCCGGCGAGAAACCGATACCTGGCACCACGTTGGCCGGGTTCATCGCCACTTGCTCCACTTCAGAGAAGTAGTTGTCCGGGTTACGGTTCAGTTCAAAGAAGCCGACATCGATCAGCGGGTAGTCGCCGTGTGGCCAGACTTTGGTCAGGTCAAACGGGTTATACGGGATTTGCGCCGCTTCGTGTTCCGGCATGATCTGGACTTGCAGCTTCCAGCGCGGGAAATTGCCCTGGTTGATCGCGTCAAACAGATCGCGCTGTGAGCTTTCACGATCTTTCGCGATGATCGCTTCTGCTTCATCGTCCATCAGGTTTTCGATGCCTTGTTCGCAGCGGAAGTGGAATTTCACCCAAAAGCGCTCGTTATTGGCATTGATAAAACTGAACGTATGGCTGCCAAAGCCGTGCATATGGCGGTAAGATTTTGGCAGGCCACGATCGCTAAAATCGATGGTCAACTGGTGCAGGGCTTCCGGCAGGTGCGAGAAGAAATCCCATTTATAGATCGGGTTGCGTAGATTGGTGTGCGGATCGCGTTTAACCACATGATTGAGATCGGGGAATTTCAGCGGATCGCGCAGATAAAAGACCGGGGTATCGTTGCCCACCAGATCCCAATTGCCTTCCTCGGTGTAAAACTTCATCGCAAAACCGCGGATATCACGCTCGGCATCCGCTGCACCGCGCTCACCGGCAACGGTGGAGAAGCGGACGAACAGATCGGTTTTTTTGCCAATATAGGAGAAGATCTTGGCGCGGGTGTATTGGGTAATGTCGTGCGTCACCGTAAAGGTGCCATATGCGCCAGAACCTTTGGCATGCATGCGGCGTTCTGGGATCACTTCGCGGTCAAAGTGAGCCAGTTTTTCCAGGAACCATACGTCTTGCAGCAGCATCGGGCCGCGTTTTCCGGCGGTGATAACATTATTATTATCAACAACCGGCGCACCAGCTGCAGTGGTTAATCCTTTCTTGCTCATCAATTGCTCCTTACTGTTTCGCAGTTAATTTGATTGCCTATGCTTGGGGGGGCATAACCGTAATTAATGAAAAGCCTTAGGTTGCCGGCTTATATCAATGGCACTACTAGTTGTAGTCCTATTCTCAGGCAGGGGCAAATAGGTACCGGTTATCGTTGCGATACGGTGATGGCTGATTTTCACTTTTTTACAATTTATTGAAAAATTAGAGAATTATTGCTTTAAATTCCCGCCGGTAGCGTGATGATTCGGTTACACTCATCACCGCACTATTTTCGGGGTAAGACATCATCACTTTCTGATGATGAAGCATGAAAGGAAAAGATAATGAAGAAAACGTTAGTCGCGTGTGCAGCCGGTTGGCTGTTTGTGACGGGTTCGGCTAATGCTATCAGCATGCAGGGTGAGGCAGGGCAACATTATACGAATCTGGGCGTTGGCATGGGGACGTCAACTTCCGGTTTGGCAGTGAGCGGTAATTGGTTACGCAGCGATCATGACGGCAACGTCGGTAGCCTGGGGCTGGGATTCAGTCTGCCGGTCGGCCCGATGATGGCAAGCGTGGGCGGTAAGGCGCTTTACCTCAGCCCGAATGATGGCAAGAGCGGCGCGGCGCTTGCTGTGGGCGGTGGCCTGCAGTGGCCTATCAACCGTTATTTCAGCCTGTACGGTGAGGGCTATTTTGCCCCAGAAGCGCTGACCAGCGGCGTTAAGGCGTATAGCGAAGTCAACGGTGGCCTACGCTGGAACGTTTTCAGCCCGTTCAGCGTTAATGCGGGCTACCGCTATGTCAACATTGAAGGTAAAGAGGGGCATCGTGATAACACGGTGGCAGATGGTCTTTATATCGGTGCCGGTCTGAGCTTCTGATCCTGCCTATGATGGGGGCATTATGCCCCCATGCCGTTATCCGACCGCCGGTAACATACCGCTGGCGATGCTAATCTGAATCACGATCACCGTGATCCCACAGGCAAACACCAGCGCCAGTGCCGGTGTACCGCCCCAGACACGATAATTGGCTTGATGCTGCTGACGTGTTCGCCACACTAATAGGGAAGGTAGTAACAGCGCCAGTATCGAAAGCGCAATGGCGGCAAACCCTAATGCCAGGACAAAACCCCGTGGATAGAACAAGGCAAATGCCAGCGGTGGCAGAAACGTAATAGCTCCGGTCTGCAAGCGGCCGCGCAGGTTGTCTTGGCGTTTGAACAGGTCGGCCAGAAAATCAAACAACCCGAGTGAAACCCCAAGGAATGAGGTTGCCAGCGCCAGATCGGCAAACAGGTGCACCGCCAGTTCGACATGAGGGGAGGCAACCACACCGCGCACCGCCTGCAATAAACCGTTCAACCCGGCCTGCTGTGCAAGAATGCCCACAAAGGTATCGGAACTGATGCTGCCCAGCGTTGCCAACTGCCAGAAGATATAGGCAACCAGCGGAATGGCGCTGCCGATGATGAAAACCCAGCGCAGCTTACGGATGTTGCCACCCATGTAGTTGACGATGCTGGGCACGCTGCCGTGAAAACCAAACGAAGTGAAAATCACCGGAATAGCGGACAGCGCCAGCCCCTGCTGCAATGGCAACGTCATCAGGTTGGTTTGATGGATGTGCGGCATCATCAGGCCGAGCATGACGATCAGAAAAATGATTTTGGCGCTAAACAGAATGCGGTTGAACAGATCGACCGAGTGAGTGCCAATACAGACCACGCCGCCTGCGACCAGCGTGAACAGCAGTACGCCGAGCGAGATAGGGAAATCCTGCGCAATCCATTGGCTAATACTGACCGCCAGCAGTTCACCGGCTCCGCTGATATAGGCCGCCGTCAGTGCGTACATCAGGAACATCATACTGAAACTGGTCAGCCATTGTCCGCCGCCGCCCAGATAGCGCCGGGCCAGCGTGGCAAGGCCGCTGTCTGCCTGTTCATGCTGATAAACCTCCACCAGCAGCAGAGCGGTATAACACATCAGTAACCATAGCCCCACCAGCAGGGCGAGGGTAACACCAAAACCAACGCCTGCCGCCGCCAGCGGCATAGCCAGCATTCCGGCACCAATGGTGGTACCCGCTACGATAAAAACACTGCCCAGAGTGCGATTTTTCACGTTTTTCTCTACTAATCGGTGATTTGGGGAGATTATAGGTAACTTATTTTTGGTGTGGCAGAATAGTGGATTGCTCATTTCGTGTCAAACCGGCGTTACGCAATGTGTATAGATAAGTTTACGTTTTTGCAGCAATCAGTAAAAGTGTGTTAGATAAAGAATATCGTTTAACACAGGGTGAAAAGTTGTTTACAGGCTTCTGTATACCCTTCATCTTGCAAGTTGCAGCGTTGTTGATCGCGGCCAGAAAGCGGCTGTGAATAATGGATGGATCAAAAATGCAGGAGAGACCAATGTTAAGGGTGGAGATGCTTAGCACCGGTGATGAGGTGCTGCATGGGCAAATTATCGATACCAATGCTGCCTGGCTGGCGGACTATCTGTTCCAACAGGGTTTACCGATGAGCGGGCGCGAAACGGTAGGGGATAGCCTTTCCTCGCTGGTGGAAATATTACAGGAACGCAGCCACATCGACGATGTGCTGATCGTTAACGGGGGCTTGGGGCCAACCAGTGACGATCTCAGCGCGTTGGCAGCGGCCAAGGCCTGTGGTGTGGGTTTGGTGGAGCATCCTGAATGGATTGCCCGTATGGAGGCTTTCTTCGCGGAACGTGGCCGCCCGATGGCGGCGTCCAACCGTAAACAGGCGCAAATCCCGGCGAATGCTGAAATGCTGGATAACCGCGTAGGTACCGCCTGTGGTTTTGCGTTAACGCTCAATAAATGCCGGATGTTTTTCACCCCTGGCGTGCCTTCTGAATTCAAAGTGATGGTCGAAGAACAGATTCTGCCGCGCTTGCGCCAGCATTTGACGCTGCCGGAACCCCCGCTGTGCCTGCGTTTAACGACGTTTGGTACCTCGGAGAGCGACTTGGCCGCTGAGTTGGACGGGATGGTATTACCCCCCGGCGTGGTGTTGGGGTATCGTTCTTCCAGCCCGATTATTGAATTGAAGCTGACAGGCCCACGTGCCCAGCAGAGCGCGATGGAACAGGCGTGGGAGCGGGTACGTGAAGTGGCGGGGGACAACAAGATTTTTGAAGGCACGGCAGGGTTACCCGCATCGTTAGCAGAACGCCTGCAGCGGCAAGGGTTGAAATTAGCCCTGAGTGAACAATTTACCGCGGGTTTAATCAATCTGCAGTTACAGAACGCAGCGGCACCGCTGGCAGGGGGGGAATTGCTGCCCGCGCACTGCTGCGAGACGCTGGAAACGGTGTTGGCGCGTGCGCATTCTTTGGCCCAACTGACAGGTTCGCCATTGGCGTTGGCGGTCAGCGCAATGGAGGGCGATCGTGTCAGTGTGGCCCTGCATACGCCGAAGGGCGGTGTTGGCCAGACGGTGAGCTATCGTGCAACACGCCATGGTCTGCGGTTGCGTCAGGAATCGGTGGCGATGTTGGCGTTAGATATGCTGCGCCGTTGGTTGAATGGCGAAAAAGTGTGTGGCAAAAATAGCTGGCTGGAAATTGTGGAAATCATTGAGTAATTCATGCCTTCAGCACGGTGATATATCCCTTATTAATCATAATATTATAGGGGATATTCGGCGTGGGATTATGCTGTTACACTCTTTGCGGGTGCTTGAGACTGTTCGTCTTGGGCATTGTGTGATAAGGCGGATAGATGAAAGCCCCAGACTGACTCTCAATCAGAATGGGGCTGCACATACCGCCTAGACACCGGTATGGTAGCCCCTTCACAGCAAGGAGGCAAGCCATGTATAAAAAACATGCGCTATATGCGTTAACGGTTGTATGTATAACGATTTTGGCATCTATTTGGATGATTAAAGACCGGTTTTGCGGGTTGGCAATCTACCAGAAGGATATCACTATCCTAATGTCGTTAACCTGTATGTGAAGTGGTAATCATTGGGCGGGGGGAAACCCCGCCTTCTGGTATCCTGGCGTGGGTTTCAGGCACCCGACTTTATATTTCCAGCTCAATATCGATCAACGGCATGCAGCAGCAGGGCAGGATCTCACCTTCGTTGATAAACGCCAGCGGCTGTTGACGATAGGCCACTTTACCTTTCAGCAACTTCATGCGGCAGGCACCGCAATAGCCTGAACGGCACTGATATTCCACCGCGACGTCGTGCAGTTCTAGCACGTCGAGCAGGCAGTTTTCGCCTTCAGGGCAGGAGAGCTGCGTACCGGTGGCACGCAGCGTCACGGTTGGCGCAGCCACTTACAGCTCGAAGTCGCTCAGGTCGTCAGCATTGACTTCCGAGTCAATCTGGCCCACCAGATAGGAGCTGACTTCCACTTCTTGCGGAGCCACTTGAACGTTATCCGAAACCAACCAGGCATTGATCCACGGAATGGGGTTAGAGCGCGTCTGGAACGGCAGGCCCAGGCCGACCGCCTGCATACGGATATTGGTGATGTATTCGACATATTGGCACAGAATATCTTTATTCAGACCAATCATAGAACCATCGCGGAACAGGTATTCAGCCCACTCTTTCTCCTGCTGTGCGGCCAGGACGAACAGATCATAACATTCCTGCTGGCATTCTGCGGCGATCTCGGCCATCTCGGGGTCATCCGCACCCGAGCGCATCAGGTTGATGATGTGCTGAGTACCGGTCAGGTGCAGAGCTTCATCGCGGGCGATCAGTTTGATGATTTTGGCGTTGCCTTCCATCAATTCACGTTCAGCAAACGCGAATGAACAGGCGAAGCTGACATAGAAACGGATGGCTTCCAGCGCGTTAACGCTCATCAGGCACAGATACAGCTGCTTTTTTATCGCGCGCAGATTGACGATAACGGTTTTTCCGTTGACCTGATGCGTGCCTTCACCTAACAGGTGGTAGTAGCTGGTCATTTCGATCAGATCGTCGTAATAGCCGGAAATATCTTTCGCACGCTTTTTGATCTCTTCGTTGGTAACGATATCGTCAAACACCAGTGCCGGATCGTTAACGATGTTGCGAATGATATGGGTGTAAGAACGGGAGTGAATGGTCTCAGAGAATGACCAGGTTTCCACCCAGGTTTCCAGTTCCGGGATTGAGATCAGCGGTAACAGTGCCACGTTCGGGCTACGGCCCTGGATGGAGTCCAGCAGCGTCTGATATTTCAGGTTGCTGATGAAGATGTGTTTTTCATGCTCCGGCAGCGCCTGATAATCGATGCGGTCACGCGAGACGTCAACTTCTTCCGGGCGCCAGAAGAAAGAGAGTTGCTTTTCAATCAGCTTTTCGAAGATTTCGTGTTTCTGCTGGTCAAAGCGTGCCACGTTGACTGACTGGCCGAAGAACATCGGCTCAAGCAACTGGTTGTTTTTGTTCTGAGAAAAAGTGGTGTAAGCCATAAGCTTGAATCCATTAGTGCAGTGCTGAATTAAAGGGGCCAGAAGAACTCTGGCCCGCTGCGTTGAACGTTAGATCTTGCAGGCGCCGCTTTCACAGTCGTCATCGCCGCCTTTGGCTGGCTGCATGTCTTCCTGGATATCGTCTGCACCGTCACGGGTGTTCTGATAATACAGCGTCTTCACGCCGAACTTGTAGGTGGTGAGCAGGTCCTTCAGCAACTGCTTCATCGGAACCTTACCACCTGGGAAACGGGTCGGGTCATAGTTGGTGTTGGCAGAGATCGACTGATCGATAAACTTCTGCATCAGACCAACCAGTTGCAGGTAACCGTCGTTATTCGGCATTTCCCACAGCAGTTCGTAGTTGTCTTTCAGACGTTCATACTCAGGCACCACCTGACGCAGAATGCCGTCTTTCGAGGCTTTGATGCTGACATGGCCACGTGGTGGCTCAATGCCGTTGGTCGCGTTGGAAATCTGTGAAGAGGTTTCCGACGGCATCAGCGCAGACAGCGTTGAGTTGCGCAGGCCGGTTTCTTTAATCTCCTGACGCAGAGTTTCCCAGTCGTAATGCAGCGGTTCGCTACAGATAACATCCAGGTCTTTCTTGTAAGTGTCGATCGGCAGGATGCCCTGCGAGTAGGTGGTTTCATTGAACCACGGGCAAGCCCCTTGCTCCTGAGCCAGACGGTTCGACGCTTTCAGCAGGTAGTACTGAATAGCTTCAAAGGTCCGGTGGGTCAGGTTGTTGGCACTGCCATCGGAGTAACGCACGCCGTTCTTCGCCAGATAGTAAGCGTAGTTGATCACGCCAATGCCCAGGGTACGGCGGCCCATCGCACCACGGTAAGCGGCTTTGATGGGGTAGTCCTGGTAGTCCAGCAGCGCGTCGAGCGAGCGCACGGCCAGCGTCGCCAGCTCTTCTAAATCGTCCAGGCTATCGATAGCACCCAGGTTAAAGGCCGACAGCGTACACAGCGCGATCTCACCATTTTCGTCGTTTACATCATCCAGTGGCTTGGTCGGCAGAGCGATCTCCAGGCACAGATTGGACTGGCGTACTGGCGCAACTTGCGGATCAAACGGGCTGTGGGTGTTGCAGTGATCGACGTTCTGGATGTAGATACGGCCGGTTGAGGCGCGTTCCTGCATCATCAGCGAGAACAGCTCTACCGCTTTCACCCGCTTCTGGCGAATGCTGTCATCTTGCTCATATTGGGTATACAAACGCTCAAATTCGTCCTGATCGGCGAAGAAGGCGTCGTACAGCCCAGGAACGTCAGACGGGCTGAACAGGGTGATATCTTCGTTCTTGATCAGGCGCTGATACATCAGGCGGTTGAGCTGCACGCCGTAGTCCATGTGGCGCACGCGGTTACCTTCAACGCCACGGTTGTTTTTCAGCACCAGCAGGCTTTCGACTTCCAGATGCCACATCGGGTAGAACAGCGTGGCGGCACCGCCGCGTACGCCACCCTGAGAGCAGGATTTCACGGCAGTCTGGAAATGCTTGTAGAACGGAATACAGCCGGTATGGAAGGCTTCACCGCCGCGGATCGGGCTGCCTAGCGCACGGATGCGGCCAGCGTTGATACCGATCCCCGCACGCTGTGAAACGTATTTCACAATGGCGCTGGAGGTGGCGTTGATGGAGTCCAGGCTATCACCACATTCGATCAGCACGCAGGAGCTGAACTGACGGGTAGGGGTGCGCACGCCAGACATGATTGGCGTAGGCAAAGAAATTTTGAAGGTAGAAATCGCGTCATAGAAACGTTTGACGTAATCCAGACGGGTGGTGCGCGGGTAGCCGGAGAACAGGCAGGCAGCGACCAGGATATACAGGAACTGTGCGCTCTCGTAGATCTCGCCGCTGACGCGGTTTTGCACCAGATACTTCCCTTCCAACTGCTTGACTGCCGCGTAGGAGAAATTCATATCGCGCCAGTGATCGATAAAGGAGTCCATCTGCTCGAACTCTTCAGCCGTGTAGTCTTCCAGCAGATGTCTATCGTACTTGCCCATCTCTACCATGCGCACCACGTGAGCGTGCAGCTTTGGCGGCTCAAACTGGCCGTAGGCTTTTTTACGCAGGTGGAAAATGGCTAAGCGAGCAGCCAGATATTGATAGTCCGGCGCATCGCGGGAGATCAGATCGGCGGCAGCTTTGATGATGGTTTCATGGATATCGGCGGTTTTGATGCCGTCGTAGAACTGAATGTGTGAACGTAACTCTACTTGAGAGACCGAGACGTTATGTAAACCTTCTGCGGCCCAATCGATGACCCGGTGGATTTTGTCGAGGTTGATGCGCTCTTTACGGCCATCGCGTTTAGTTACAAGTAGACTTTGGTTCATTTTTACCTGTCCGTATGATTCCCCTTAAGCAAGAAGTGTAGTCGCTCTGCTCAGTATGTAAACACTACATATAGGGGGTGGGTGTCGATGAGGTAACAAGATAGTGAGAAAGCAGGGCGTTTGCAAGTGAACAAAATCGCCCGATTTTGTGGATAACTTGGGGGTGAAATCTTGCCGCCCGTTCCCAGTGCGCACTGTGACTGGCACGACAAGCTTGTCAATAAGCGGGATAAGATTTTGCGAAAATCTAGAAAATTTGGATCGTTTGCCGCTTTATTAAACGTTAGAAAAAAACGGCATATTGATCTGATTTAATATTCTTAAAAACTGCTTACGCCGCATTTTTTGATCGAAAGCCGGTAAAAGGGGTATTTTTCTTAAATCCAACGCGTTACGGAGCCAGCAAAGCCAGCTCCGAAGCGGTATGGCAGCGTTAGCCTTCGTGCTGGGTATGAACCATATAGTTCACATCAACATTGCGGCCAAGCTTGAAATGATCGGTTATCGGGTTGTAATGCAAGCCAATGATGTGTTTTTCACGGAGTGGTGTGCCGTCTACCCAGCCAATCAGTTCAGAGGGGCGAATGAACTTTTTATGGTCGTGCGTACCCTGCGGCACCATCTTGAGCACGTACTCTGCTCCGATCACCGCCATCAGCCAGGATTTGGTATTGCGGTTGATGGTGGAGAAGAACACGTGGCCACCGGGCTTCACCAAATGAGCGCAGGCACGCACTACCGAAGCAGGGTCGGGGACGTGTTCAAGCAGTTCCATACAGGTGACGATGTCATACTGCTGAGGATGAGCCTGGGCATGATTTTCTACCGTTTCCTGAACATAGGTCACATCCATACCGCTTTCCAGCGCATGCAGACGCGCCACCTGCAGCGGTTCGGCCCCCATATCCAACCCGGTGACCTCTGCGCCTTCTCGCGCCATGCTTTCTGCCAGAATACCGCCGCCGCAGCCGACGTCGAGCACCTTCTTGGCAAAAATGCCATCTGCATGTTGCATGATATAATTCAGGCGCAGCGGGTTGATTCGGTGCAGCGGTTTGAACTCACCCTCCAGATCCCACCAGCGTGAGGCCACGGCCTCAAACTTGGCGATCTCTTGGTGATCAACGTTCTGCACGTGGCGGGATGATTCTGCATTCATGGGCGTTATTAGCTCCTTGTTTTCCATTGAGCGGATTATACATGTTCCGGCGCAGTAGCCCCAATAACGCGAAGTTGCCGGGTATATTTTCCCGTAAAGCGCGCTTTGTGATATAGTTTTACCCCTTTGGCACTATGCCAGGGCAGATGAATCATTCAGTATGAGGGATAGCAGCTCCATGAGCGACCTTGCCAGAGAAATCACACCGGTAAATATCGAAGAAGAGCTGAAAAGCTCGTATCTGGATTATGCGATGTCCGTTATTGTCGGGCGTGCGCTGCCAGATGTTCGTGATGGACTGAAGCCGGTACACCGCCGCGTTCTGTACGCGATGAATGTATTGGGTAACGACTGGAATAAACCCTACAAGAAATCGGCCCGTGTCGTCGGGGACGTCATCGGTAAATACCACCCGCACGGTGACAGCGCGGTTTATGACACCATTGTCCGTATGGCCCAACCGTTTTCGCTGCGCTACATGCTGGTAGACGGCCAGGGTAACTTCGGTTCTGTTGATGGCGACTCCGCCGCGGCAATGCGTTACACCGAAGTGCGCATGTCGAAAATTGCTCACGAACTGCTGGCGGATCTGGAAAAAGAAACCGTCGACTTTGTGCCTAACTACGACGGTACCGAGCAGATCCCAGCGGTGATGCCGACCAAGATCCCAAACCTGCTGGTGAACGGTTCATCCGGTATCGCCGTGGGGATGGCCACCAACATTCCGCCGCATAACCTGTCTGAAGTTATCAGTGGCTGTCTGGCCTATATCGATGATGAAAACATCAGCATCGAAGGCCTGATGGAGCACATTCCTGGCCCGGACTTCCCGACGGCGGCGATCATCAATGGTCGCCGTGGTATCGAAGAGGCCTACCGTACCGGCCGTGGCAAAGTGTATATCCGCGCCCGTGCAGAAGTGGAAACCGACGGCAAAACCGGCCGTGAAACCATCATCGTGCATGAAATCCCGTATCAGGTGAACAAAGCGCGCCTGATCGAGAAGATCGCCGAGCTGGTGAAAGAGAAACGTGTTGAAGGCATCAGCGCGCTGCGTGACGAGTCTGATAAAGACGGGATGCGCATCGTGATCGAAGTCAAACGCGACGCGGTGGGTGAAGTGGTGCTCAACAACCTGTATTCACTGACCCAGCTCCAGGTGACCTTTGGTATCAACATGGTGGCGCTGCATCAGGGCCAGCCGAAGTTGCTGAACCTGAAGGATATTCTGAAGGCGTTTGTTCGCCATCGCCGCGAAGTGGTCACCCGCCGTACCATCTTCGAACTGCGTAAAGCCCGCGATCGTGCACACATCCTGGAAGCCTTGGCGATTGCTTTAGCCAACATCGATCCGATTATCGAACTGATCCGCCGTGCGCCAACCCCGGCCGAAGCGAAAGTTGCGCTGGTTGCGCAGGCTTGGGACTTGGGTAACGTGGCAGCCATGCTGGAACGTGCCGGTGGTGATGCCGCGCGGCCAGAATGGTTGGAGCCGGAGTTCGGTATCCGTGATGGCAAATATTACCTGACCGAGCAGCAGGCTCAGGCGATTCTGGATCTGCGCCTGCAGAAACTGACCGGCCTGGAGCACGAGAAGCTGCTGGACGAATATAAAGAACTGCTGAACGTCATCGCTGAGCTGATCTTTATTCTGGAAAACCCAGATCGTCTGATGGAAGTGATCCGCGAAGAGCTGGAAGCGGTTCGCGATCAGTTTGGTGATAATCGCCGTACCGAAATCACGGCTAACACTTCTGACATTAACATCGAAGATCTGATCAATCAGGAAGATGTGGTGGTCACGCTGTCGCATCAGGGCTATGTGAAATATCAGCCGCTGAGCGACTATGAAGCACAGCGTCGTGGTGGTAAAGGCAAGTCTGCCGCCCGTATTAAAGAAGAAGACTTTATCGATCGTCTGCTGGTGGCGAACACCCACGATACGATCCTGTGCTTCTCCAGCCGTGGCCGCTTGTACTGGATGAAGGTGTATCAATTGCCGGAAGCCAGCCGCGGTGCACGTGGCCGTCCAATCGTCAACCTGCTGCCGCTGGAAGCCAACGAACGTATCACCGCGATCCTGCCGGTACGCGAATACGAAGAAGGGCGCCATGTGTTTATGGCCACCGCCAGTGGCACCGTGAAGAAAACTGCTCTGGTCGAATTCAGCCGTCCGCGCAGTGCGGGCATCATTGCCGTAAACCTCAACGAGGGTGACGAACTGATCGGTGTGGATCTGACCGATGGCAGCAACGAAGTGATGCTGTTCTCCTCTAACGGTAAAGTGGTGCGTTTCCCTGAAGGGCAGGTTCGCTCGATGGGCCGTACGGCCACCGGTGTTCGTGGTATCAACCTTGGCGAAGGCAGCAGCGTGGTTTCGCTGATTATCCCACGCGGTGAAGGTGATATCCTGACGGTGACCCAGAATGGTTACGGCAAGCGTACTGCGGTGACGGAATATCCTACCAAGTCGCGTGCGACTCAAGGGGTTATCTCAATCAAGGTGAGTGAGCGTAATGGT
Source organism: Serratia sp. MMO-28 (assembly GCF_037199905.1). Classification (NCBI taxonomy): domain Bacteria; kingdom Pseudomonadati; phylum Pseudomonadota; class Gammaproteobacteria; order Enterobacterales; family Yersiniaceae; genus Serratia; species Serratia sp. MMO-28. The sequence continues at coordinate 107,542 of NZ_JBBCVB010000004.1, read as the reverse complement.
TCGGTTGTGGGTGCGGTACAGGTAGAAACCACCGACCAGATCATGATGATCACCGATGCCGGTACCTTAGTGCGTACCCGTGTCGCCGAAGTCAGCGTGGTTGGCCGTAATACCCAGGGTGTAACGCTGATCCGCACTGCTGAAGACGAGAACGTTGTTGGCCTGCAGCGCGTTGCCGAACCGGTTGAGGATGAAGAACTCGACAGCCTCGAACCGGGTGTGGCAGAAGCGGAAGAAGAGAGTACGCCGCTTGATGAGGGTGACGACATCGCGCCTGACGACCTGGATGACGAAGACGCGTAAAGATTACCTTGGATAACGCAGTTATCCGTGGTGAAGCAAAGGGCTTGGCAGCGATGCTAGGCCCTTTTTCAGTTATATGGTTTAATTGCCCGATATACTCATCATACTTCAAGTTGCATGGGGGCAGCTCCCGGCAGCGTTGTCGCACCAGTCACACAGTGCCCTAGGCTCCTGGCGACTCGGACGTGCCGCCTACAGGCAACTCGAATTATGAAGAGTATATGGTCCAGCGGTGTTTCCCCGGAATAGCCATTTTTGTGATGAACACGCACGTTACCACTCATTTTGATATGGTATCCGATTGAAATATTTAGCCTCTTTCCGCACCACCTTAAAGATTTCCCGCTATTTGTTCCGGGTGCTGGCGCTTATGCTGTGGTCGCTGGGGGCGTTGCTGACGACGTTTTATATTCTGGATATTCTGCATGAAAAAGAATCAGATATCCGGCAGGAGTTTAATCTCAACTTCGATCAGGCACAGGGGTATATTCGCCACTCTTCTGATATTATCAGAGATATCAAATACATGGCGGAAAACCGCCTTAACCGTTCGGTGGGTAGCCTGGATGCATTTACCGGCGTCATTAACGGCAAGAGCAGCATTCCGTTATCGTTTATCCCGCTTTACCCTGAGTCTAACTGCGCTCTCAACGGTGCTTATCACGAATCCCTCGCTTCATTGAGCAGCCAGGTACAATACTGGAAAGAGAACTTTGTTGCCGCCTACGACCTCAACCGGGTGTTTTTCATTGGCGGTGATAGCTTGTGTATGACGGAGTTTGGCAGCAGCAGTGGTACCGCCGATCGACAAAGTGTCCTGAAGTCATTGCATGAGCAGATTCTGAAATATCGTAATACCAACAACCTGGATCGAAGCAGCAATCTCTACTGGATCAGCCCTAGCACTCAGCGGCCAGATGTTGGCTATCTGTATGTCATGGCCCCCCTCTATGTTGGCAACAAGCTGGAAGCCTTGTTGGGGATTGAACAAACCATTCGTCTGGAGGATTTTGTCAATTCGGGCAACCTGCCGGTGAGTGTGACGGTGCTGGATGAGAACAGCGAGCCCGTGTTGCGCCTGACAAACGGCGATCGCTACGTGGCTTCATCTTATACTTATCCGCAGGCTCACACGTATTTTGGCTATGTCGATAGTTATCACGATCTGATCATGAAGAAGGCGTTACCGCCGTCAGCGCTCAGTATTGTCTATTCATTGCCGGTGAAGAGCGTGGCGGACCGCTTTAAAGTGTTGATCCTCAACGCGGTGCTGTTGAACTTGCTGTCGGCCTTCGTGATATTCAGCCTAGCCTGGCTGTTTGAGCGCAAAATGTTCCTGCCCGCAGAAGAGAATGCTTTTCGTCTGGAAGAGCATGAGCAGTTCAACCGTAAGATCGTCGCTTCGGCTCCGGTGGGGATCTGTATTCTGCGTATCAGCGACGGCAGCAATATTCTGAGTAACGAATTGGCGCACAACTATATCAATCTGCTGACCCACGAAGATCGCGAGCGCATTACGCGCATCATCTGTGAGCAGCAGACGAATTTTGTCGATGTGATGACCAGCAATAACAACAATCTGCAAATCAGTTTTGTGCATTCCCGCTATCGCAATGAAGATGTGGCCATCTGCGTATTAGTGGATGTGAGCGCCCGCGTGAAGATGGAGGAGTCGCTGCAGGAGATGGCGGCGGCGGCGGAGCAGGCCAGTCAGTCTAAGTCGATGTTCCTGGCTACCGTCAGCCATGAACTGCGCACGCCGCTGTACGGCATTATTGGCAATCTGGATCTGCTGCAGACCAAGGAACTGCCACAAGGGGTAGAGCGTTTGGTCAATGCGATGAACAACTCCTCGGGGCTGTTGCTGAAGATCATCAGTGACATTCTGGATTTCTCCAAAATCGAGTCCGAGCAGTTAAAGATTGAGCCGCGCGAATTCTCGTGCCTGGAAGTGATCACCCATATAGCAGGCAACTATCTGCCGCTGGTGGTGAAGAAACACCTCGGGCTGTACTGTTTCATTGAGCAGAACGTGCCAGAGCGTATTAATGGCGATCCGGTACGTTTGCAACAGGTTCTCTCTAATCTGCTGAGCAATGCGATCAAATTTACCGATACTGGCTGTATTATCCTGCAGGTGTGCACTCGCAATAGCTATCTGGAATTTACCGTGCGCGACACGGGCGTAGGCATCCCCGAGAAAGAAATCCCGCGCCTGTTTGATCCTTTCTTCCAGGTGGGTAGCGGGGTGCAGCGCCATTTCCAGGGGACCGGTTTGGGTTTGGCGATTTGTGAGAAGCTGGTCAACCTGATGGACGGCGATATCTCCGTGGAGTCTGAACCTGGGCTCGGTAGTATGTTCACTATTCGCATTCCCCTGTTTGGGGCTCAGTTCCCAGCGCCGCAGGCCAGCGATACCTGGCAGGGGAAAGCGCTGTGGCTGCAGATCCGTAACCAACGGTTGGAAAGCTATCTGATGGCCATCTTGGGGGGATATGGAGCGAGGATCCAGCGCTATGAAGGGCAGGAGACGACAGCGGGGGATATTCTGCTGAGTGATTATCCGTTGCAATTAGCAACGCCGTTATTGGCACAAATCGAATTTTCCATCGGGCACATTGGGCCTGCATTGGAAACCCATCCGGGTTACTGGATGCATAGCACTTCGACATCGCGGGATACCATTGTGCTGTTGAATCGCCTGTTTGGTGTTGATGCCGACGATACTAAACCCCTGTTAACACTGCCTTCACCAGCGAAACCCTGCGCAGTGGATAACGGGGATATCCGTTTATTGGTGGTGGACGATCATCCGATCAACCGCCGTCTGTTATCCGATCAGTTAACGTCGCTGGGTTACCCGGTGATTACTGCTAACGACGGTATCGATGCGTTAGGGGTCTTGAATCACAATGAGGTGGATATTGTACTGACTGACGTCAATATGCCGAATATGGATGGCTATCGCTTGACGCAGCGTTTGCGGCAGTTGCGGGTTATCGCACCGGTAATTGGCGTAACGGCCAATGCTTTGGCGGAAGAGAAGCAGCGTTGCATCGAAGCCGGGATGGATAACTGCCTGTCGAAACCGGTCACCTTGGAAACGCTCAATCAGACATTATCCTATTACAGCCAGCAGGTGCGGCGCAGCAGGATCGAGCAGGAAGAGGTCTAAAACGACAAAAAGGCGCATGAAGCGCCTTTTCCGTTTGCCCGTAGTGGACTTAATCTTTATCTAACTGCGTCATGCTGACGGAGGAGAGATAGTTAAGCAGGGCAATGTCGTTATCAACGCCCAGCTTCATCATGGCCGATTTCTTTTGGCTACTGATGGTTTTGATGCTGCGGTTCAGCTTTTTGGCGATTTCGGTCACCAGGAAACCTTCAGCAAACAGGCGTAATACTTCGCTTTCTTTCGGCGAAAGACGTTTGTCACCGTAACCACTGGCATTGATTTTTTCTAGCAGTTTGGACACGCTTTCCGGCGTAAACTTCTTGCCTTTCTGCAATGCGGCCAGCGCCTTAGGCAGATCGGTCGGCGCACCTTGCTTCAGGACGATGCCTTCGATATCCAGATCCAGCACGGCGCTGAGAATTGCCGGGTTATTGTTCATGGTCAGAACAATGATCGACAACTGCGGATAGTGGCGCTTGATATATTTAATCAGTGTGATGCCATCGCCATACTTGTCACCAGGCATCGAAAGATCGGTGATCAGTACGTTAGCATCCAGCTTGGACAGATTGTTGATCAGTGCTGTTGAGTCTTCAAACTCCCCAACGACATTCACCCATTCAATTTGCTCAAGTGACTTCCGGATGCCAAACAGTACGATAGGATGGTCATCAGCAATAATTACGTTCAGGTTATTCATGTTGTTGGCTACCTTGCTGCAGCAGTCTACTGATGAAAAAATCAATCTGACTGATGTTATTCTCGATCTTAAGCGTATCACCGTCTGCGATGTGCTGTTCTAACGATTCACACAATTGCTTGCCGGGAAGCAGGTTTAACATAGCAAACACGCCTTTCAGGCGGTGTGCGGTTTGAGTCAGTGCAGCAAAATCACTGCTGCCCACTTCAGTATACAGTTTTCTGACATCCTCGGGTACTGTATCGATAAATAAACTATAGTAATCGCTTGATTTCAATTGTTTTTCATAGTGTTGAATATCTTTTTCCGTTAAGGATTGCGGGCTTTCCTCCCGATCGAGTGCGGCCATCTGCTGTTCCATCAGCATCAGAATGGCATCGATCATCGCACCGCTCAGATTATAGTTGACCCGAATATAGCCTTTGTCGAGCTGTTGCCAGCCGGTTTCATCGCTGGCCAGCAGTAACGTATAATCATCGGCCTGCTGCGGATTATCGGTCAGCAACACGTCATAATTGCGGTTGAGCTGGTGCTCTTCGGCGACGATACAGTCAGCGCCATAGGCATTCAACAGGTGGGTGACAATGCTGCGAACTTCTTCTGAAGTGATGTCCAGCAGGGCCGTTACCCCGTCCAGCAACTTTTCTTGCACTTCCTCTTCTTGCTGGCTCTTTTTCATCTCCAGGCCGACGCGGATAGTGTAACGGGTGCCAATATCGATTTTACTGTGGATCTCCAACTGGCCGTTCAGCTTCTTGCATAGTTGATTACACAGGAAAAAGGTGAGCCCAGAGCCTTGGTTGAAACGATCGGCTAACGTCTGGCTGAGGAAGGGGTAAGTGAGATTGCTGATTTCCTCACTGGAAATGCCCGAGCCCGTATCGTTGATATGGAACACCAGATGATTCGGGCGATTCGCTTCATGTTCTACAATCAGCGTAATCTTGCCGTAGGATGTCGTGATAGTCGCGTAGTGAAGCAGTAGCGAGATAACTTTGCGCAGCGCATGGGTATCGCCGATGTATTGCTGGTCTGCAGCAAGATGGAAATGGCTGAATAGCGCCAATCCCTTCTGGTTGATAGCGGGCAGGGCGTCCTGCAGCAGCTCATCGATCAGCACCAACGGGCTGAACGGCTGGCGCGAAGGCTGCCACTCCTGGGTTTCCAGCCGCGTGAGCAGGGTAATGTTCTCGATTAAACCTAGCACTGATGATGAAGCCAGGTTCAGTTGATTAAGCAGCGTCTGCCGCTGTTCTTCGTCTGACGGCGTGCGCAGGCGCTCAGCCAATTCATGCATCTGCCGTACCGGCTGATTGAGTTCGATCCCCAGGTTATGCAACATCAGCTTGCGTGCCTGAACGTTTTTATCGTACTCATGGCGTGCCAACTGCAAGCGTTTGTTCACCAGCACTTCTCTGTCCTGATCGTGCAGCAGGAACAGATAGGTTTCGGCGGATAATTGGCTAGGGAAAATCCGGATTTCATAAACCTCGTTATTCACCGTTACCTGGATCACCCCGTGGTGCTGTTCTGCCATATGGGCGATTTTTTGCAAGCTGAGATGTGGCAGCAGGTGTTCGGCGATTTTGTTGCTGGTAATCACGCTGTTGCTGGCAAAATCGTACACCAGCAGCCCTGAGGGGAGGCTGGCGACAATTTCCCGGCTCAGCGCACGCACCCTCTCCAGCTCGGCGGCCATGTTCTCGCTTGGGCGTATGTATTGTTGGCGGATAAAGTAAATCCCCATCATCGACAGCGCCATCAGCAACAGATTAACCACTAGCAGCCAGAGATTATTGCGTAACAGGTCAATGGCCAGATTGATGGCAGAAACGCGGTAGACCAGTTTCAGCGGCGCATTGGGCAAGACAACGCTGAATTCAACCCAACTGCCTTTCAATACGGCACTGGTCTCGGTAACGGTTTCGTTTGGCACTGCGCTTTCATCCAGTTCGCTACCATCAGGCAGCAGCAGGAAGTTGGCACGCGCCATATGGAGCGGAATGATATCGTTAATCGGCAGATCAAAGGCGATCACCGTGGCCAAATGCCCCGGCTGATTAAACGTAGTGCGGATCGAAAATGAATAGGCGTTCTGAAAACGTTGCTTGCGCAGGCCTGAGAAGCTTTCCCGTTCGTCCAACATATTGGCCTGTTGCAGCATTTCTGCCCGGCGTTCCGCGGCGGAGGTAGTGAGATAGTTTTCCTTTAAACGCGAGGTCAGGTCTTTTAGCGATTGGGTTGTCACCAGGCTCAGGCTATTATCCTGCCCATTGAGGTAATACATCGCATAGCTTTCGGTTTTTGCCCCCCAACGGACATCAAGGAAGTCTGAAATATTGGCGATCATCGTCAGCGTGCTGCTGTCGTGGTTGCCAAAAATCACCGCGTCGGTCTTCCTGCGCAGCTTTTCCACGTAATAAACATCTGGGTACAGGCGGGCTTCCTGCCGGTGGATTTCGCTGGGCTGCGAGGTGGCATTACCAAATTTGTCGTAGATCTGGTAGGTGAGGTAGCGGTAGCTATCAATGCGTTTTTGCAGGGCATTGGCGATGGTGCTGACGGAATACTTTTTTTCCACCAGATAGGCATTGGTGTAGTTGTAACCATACAGGCCGAGCGCTACGGCCAGCAGCACGATGAACAGCCAGAAACAGCGGGTGAGGTAGCTGGAGCTGATGGTCAGTCGTTTATTTTGCATTATACCCTTCGTATTTGAAGCCGCGGGAGGAGTGGCGGCGCTCACTTATCCGAGCCGCTGAAGAAGCATGCTCACCAGGATTCGTTCGCCTGCTGCCTACCTGCAACGCCAAGTGCTTTGGGTCTGTAGGCAGCCCGTTTATGAATTAGCGAGTGATCGCCTTAGCACTCGCGGTAACGATCAGTAACAAGGTGGCCACGCAGGCCAAGGCAAACGTCAGGCTGGAAAGCTGGGCGATGAAACCGATCAACGCCGGGCCTGCGAGAATACCGGCATAGCCGACCGTGGTGACAGAGGCGATAGCCAGGTTGGCAGGCATCGCCTGCTGATTCCCGGCCGCGGTAAACAGGATAGGCACCACGTTGGAAGCACCAATGCCAACCAGCATAAAGCCAAGCAGCGACGTCAGCACGTTGTCGATGGCGATCGCCAACACCAGGCCGATGGCTGCACACAGGCTGCCCAATAACAGCACCCGATATCTGCCCATGGCATTGACCACGCGATCGCCGTTCAGCCGACCGAGCGTCATGGTGATAGAGAACAGTGCATAACCGAGCCCTGCTTGGCTATGATCCATGCCACGGGATGCGGTGAGGAACAGTGCGCTCCAATCGAGCATTGCTCCTTCTGCCAGGAACATAATAAAGCACAGCAAACCAATGAACATCACCCAGCCACGCGGCAGCACGAACATTGGGCCACCGGCATCCCCGCCACTTTCCCGCAGCAGATTTTTACTGGCGATAGCAAGCAGCGCCAAAATCATGGCGACGGTAACCAGCGTGGCCTGAAGCGGCCCACAGCCTAGCCATAGTAAGGCGCTGACGCCGCCAGCACCGACGATGCCCCCTACGCTGAAAAAACCGTGAAAACCCGACATCATGGCTCGCCCGCTGGCGCGCTCAACCACCACGGCCTGTATATTCATGGCCACATCGATCATACCGATTGCCGCACCAAACAGCAGTAGTGCCAGTGCCATACCCGCCGTTGAGTCCATAAGGACGAGCAGTGGCAAATCGATACACAGCAGCAACCCAGCCAGTAGGATCACGCGTCTGCAGCCGAATTTGCCGGTCAACAGGCCGGTCAGTGGCATTGCCAACATTGAGCCAGCACCGATGCACAGCAACAGTAAACCTAATGAGCCGTCATCGATGCCGACACGCGTCTTGGCAAAAGGTACCAGCGGAGCCCAGGCGGCCATGCCGAGACCCGCAATAAAAAAGGCCAGGCGAGTGGCAATCTGCGCGGGTACGCCGGGTTTGGGGTGTTCATTGCACAAAGTGGCTGTCATGTGGGTATCGGGATCGATTTTGTTTAAGTGACTCAAATGAGCCCTGTTTTTATCACAATCTGCGATCGGGGTCGAAAGGATTCGCGTTGCTGTCACCGTTGCTCTGGGAACAGGCACAGATTGCTATTCTGCGGTTTTCTCCTCTGTCTACTCTATCAATGAGAATTTAAATCATGAGGTTAGCATGGATCTGAAAATCGAGCGGGTCATCGAAACGGTTCTGTATGTGCATGATATTGAGCGTGCTGCCGTTTTTTATCAACAGGTGTTAAAGCTGCCAGTGATGGTGGCGAATGAACGTTTCCGAGCTTACAACGTGGCGGATAAAAGCGTGCTGCTGCTGTTTATTGAAGGGGATTCGATGAACGGTGCTCATTATCCAGAAGGATATATTCCGCCGCACGATGGCCGTGGGCCACAGCATCTTGGTCTGGCCGTCAGCAAAGTACAATTACCGCTGTGGGAACAGCATCTGGCTGAACATGGCATCAGGATCGAAGGGCGCATGCGCTGGGAGCACGGGGGCGAAAGTATTTATTTTCGCGATCCCGATGAGCACTTGCTGGAGTTGGTGACGCCAGGCATTTGGGCTAATTACTGAGTAGGTCAGGTTTATGCCCATATCATGCGTCGGCTCTCATTGCTGATGTCATTTGCGGCAAATAGCACTGAGAGACAAAGCATTATTTGTAGGACAGCTAGGCTTAGGGCACGGCACATGCATTTCAACAGGATGAGCTATGACCAAAAAACGGGTATTAATCGTTAGTATTGCGGCAGCATTTTCTGTTCTTGCTGGTTGCACCGCTTACGACAGGGCCGCGAGCTATGTGAAAGAGCCTGTGGTAAGCGATGTAAAAGTCGGGATGACTAAACAGCAAGTACGGGCTATTGCCGGGCCGCCATCAACCTCTGCAACACTGATCCACGCAAAGGGAACCTGTGACACCTATGCCGTGGCACCGCGTGATGGCAAAGCACAAACTTATTTTGTCAGCTTTAACGAGACGGGTCATGTGATGAACAAGGGGTATCAGAGTTGTTCCGATTACGATACGCAGCCTAAATAATCGTCATCCATGATTTAAAAGAACCTCATTTTCGCGAGGTTCTTTATTTTTTAACCGCTAGTGGTCTGAAATTTAAGCAAGTGAACGTTTCTCCGCATTTTTTTGCATGGGAACGGTAGACATTTCATAACGGTATCGCTAATATCTGCGCCCATTGGAAGGATGGCCGAGTGGTTTAAGGCAACGGTCTTGAAAACCGTCGACGGGCGACTGTCCCAGAGTTCGAATCTCTGTCCTTCCGCCAAATTCAGCCGGCTTAGCTCAGTAGGTAGAGCAACTGACTTGTAATCAGTAGGTCACCAGTTCGATTCCGGTAGCCGGCACCATGATTAGATGTACGTAGTCTCTTAAGCCCAGCAATCTTAATGATTGCTGGGCTTTTTTGTTATTCTGGTGCTAGAAAGCCTGCTCTCGTTAAGAACAAAGATAGAGTAGGGAAGACGTGGGGTACGCCGGTTGATTGAACCGGCGCGGGAGAGCGGCAGGCCTAAATATCATTGGTCAGCCACTGATCGGATTCGTCGAACATTTCTTCAAGCAGACGGTTTAGCTTCTCGCGGTCACTTTTGCTGGCATCGGAATTCAGAGCGTTTGCCTGCATGGGTTTTACTTTCACTTCAGCGTCAGGGAAGAGACGGTGCACACGTTTTGTCAGCTCGGCTTTAATAATTTCAGCAGCTCCTGGAATGCCAGTAACGTTGCGTTTATCAAACACCAATTCAACGAACATAGTTAAACCTTAAAATGACTGTTTATGTATACAGTTATTTTGACCGAGAGCCAGGGCATAGTGCAAGAAAAATATGAAGAAAATCTTGCGCTGACAACGCATTGGCATAAGCGCCATCCACGAAAATACCAACGGTTCAAACGGGGTCTTCCGTACCATGGAAGACGGCCTCAATGTTGTAGCCATCCGGATCGTATACAAACGCGGCATAGTAATTTTTGTGATAGTGGTGACGGAACCCTGGAGCTCCGTTATCGTTGGCTCCTGCTGCCAATGCGGCTTCATAAAAGGCCTTCACCTGCGCTTGGCTTGTGGCGCGAAAGGCAATATGGATACGTGGCGTGCAGGGGGCACCGGTAGAGATCCAAAAATCCCCTCCTGGATCACCCCCCGGTTGCAGCACGGCTTCACCATAACCTGCTGCAGCATCGCCGAGCTGCAAACGCAGCACATATCCTAATGGTGCCAGCACCTTCGAGTAGAATTCTTTACTTCGGGCAAATTGGCTTACGTTGATACCGGTGTGATCAATCATGCTTTACCTCCAAGTCAGAACAAGTCGGTTTGCGGCGATTGCCACTGTGATTATTGACGGCAAGAGCCAGCGAGAATCTGTTCTGAACGATAACTATCCAAGGTTGAACGTACAATAACCATACCAGCAGAGTAGGATTCAAATCACAGGGCAGGGGCCAATGAGCGAGAGCTATTTCATGATCGGTAAATCACAAGCATAAAAAAACCAACCGTAACAGGTTGGTTTCTCTATAAAAAGTTGGTCGGCATGAGAGGATTCGAACCTCCGACCCCCGACACCCCATGACGGTGCGCTACCAGGCTGCGCTACATGCCGACGCAGTGCGACCTATACTACCGTTTCTCGTCATGAATTCAAGATGGCTTATCGCTGATTGCTTTAGATTTAAGCAGTTAGTTGGCAATAAAGCGTTTAACGTCTGTCAGCACCTGCAATAATAGCGCTAACGGAGGTTTTTCATCTTTTATCTCTTTATCATCCTGATCGTAGGCATGATAGCTGCCGTTGCTGTCCAATAGCAGTGTCTGCTTGGGGGTAGTAATCACCAGCAGGCTACGGTTGCCGGTAGCCAGCCAGTCGTTTTTCCGCTGTGCGGCAAACAGATCTTCACCCTGCGAATAATCGTTGGCGGCAGTGCTGACGTGTAACAGGCGCTGCATCAGGGTACGCATCACGTCATTGTGGTTGGTCAGTTTATTGATCGTCTGCGCTGGTGTGCCAGGCCAATGAATGACCAGAGGAACCTGAAGCTGGCTGCGGTTGAAGCGGGTGCCCGCACCCCAGTCCCCTTTGCCGCTATCGTTGAATTCGACGCCGTTCTCCGCGGTGATCACCACCACCGTGTTATCCAGCATCTGTTTTTCTTTCAGCGTTGCCAGCACCTGTGCGATCTGGGTATCGACGTCTTTCGCCGCCATACGGTAGTGCTGGATAAATGCATCCTGTGTCTTGTCACTGTTTTGCAGGTTGGCCCCGCTGAAATTGATGTAGGAGAACCAGGGGGCGCTATGATTCTGGTCGGCCAACCAGCGCTGCCATTGCTGGGTAGTGAGTGCATCGCTCTGCACGGCGGGTGCGGGGAGCGAGAAGTCAGCCAGCAACGCCTGGCGATAAAGCGCGGCATTGAAGCCGTCGGAAGAGAACAGCCCGAATTGATAGCCTTGATCGCTCAGCGCATTGATCAGTGCAGAAGGTTTACGCCCTGCCAGAATGCCATCCAGATAAGTGGGCGAAATACCGTAGAACAGGCCAAACAGGCCGGTATCAGCATGGTTGCCGGAGCTGTAATGATTGCTGAAGCGGATGTTTTCCTGAGCAAAACGGGTGAGAGCAGGCATATCTTGTTCAAGATCGGCCTTACGAATGCCATCCACCACAATCATCAGCAGATTGTAACCGCTGCCTTTATCACGGTAGTTCAGTGGGCTCAGCGGGTATTCTACCGCGGCTGCTTCAGGGCTACCCTGCTGAATCAGGCGGCGTTCGTACTCTTCTTGGTTCAACAGACCGTGTTTTTCCAAAAACTTACGCGCGGTCATCGGATAAGAGAGCGGCAGATTGGCGCGCTGCATGGTGATCGGGCGATAGAAATTGGCATCGGCCCAGATATAAATCAGATGTGAAGCGAAGAACGAGCAGATAAACAGCGCTGCCAGCGGCTTGCCAAAGCTACGCCGGTTAAGGCTGCGCAGCTTCTGCCAGCTCCAGGTGGCAAACAGCATTTGAATCAGGAAGATCACCGGTACGCTGATGAACATCAGTTGCCAATCGCGTGCCAGTTCACTTTGATCTGGGTTGATCACCAGTTCCCACACCACCGGGTTAAGGTGCAGGTGGAAGTGGGAAAAGACGGCGCTGTCGACCAGCAGCAACGTTAACCCGGCGGTGGCCAACGCGGCAGAAATAAATCGCAACAGGCGTTGCGACATCACCACAAAGGTGAGTGGGAAGACGATCAGCAGATAGGCAGCAAACACAATAAAGCTGAACTGCCCAATCAGGCTGACTAACGCATAAATCCGCCCCAACAATGAGGACGGCCAGTCGGTGACAAACAGGTAGCGGCTGCCCAACCCAATACTGAGCAGAATGTTAAACAAGGCGAACCAGTGCCCCCAACTGATCATCTGGGAGACTTTTTCACGATAACGCTGACGGTTTGTCACCATAAATAATTATTAATGCGCTTTATCTTCACGGATCGAAGCCTGTAGAGCTTCAGCAAAGGATCTTGCCAGTGACTTCCGCTGCGCGGGAGCAATACTGGTATTGATCAGGTTGGTTACCATGTTGCCCAGCACCATCAAAGAGAGATCGGTGGGAGTATGGTGTTTTTCCAAAACATTGACCAGTTCAGAAAGCAATTGTTCAACGTGTTCGTCACTGTAACGAGATGATTGTGGCATAAAGATTGTGCTCAAAGCCTGACAAAGTCCAATATCTTACCGTATAGGGCCGTGTTTTTCCGCTCTTTTATAGTGCGAAGATCGTTAAGGAAGTGATTATAGCTGCTGCCCGGCAGGAGACAGGGGCGTTAGCGGCTTCATTGATGCCAGCATCTGCCCGCGCTTGAAATCCATTGGGTATCTGTTGCGGTTCGCAGCCTTCAGTGCTTGAATACGCGCTCAAAGAACAGGAGGATTAATCATGAGTCTGGATATCGACCAGATTGCGCTGCACCAGTTGGTAAAACGCGACGAACAGACGTTGGACGTGGTGCTACGCGATTCCCTTCTCCCCACCAATGCGGCGGTGGAAGAGATGATGGCAGAACTGCACCGCGTTTACAGTGCCAAGAGTAAAGCTTACGGCTTGTTCAACGAGGAAAGCGAGTTGGCGGACGCGTTGCGTACCTGCCGCAAGGGCGATGAAGACTTCCTGGCATTCAGCCGTGCGGCGACCGGTCGCCTGCGTGATGAACTGGCGAAATACCCGTTTGCCGATGGTGGCGTGGTGCTGTTTGGCCAATACCGTTTCCTGGCGGTGGAGTATTTGCTGATTGCCGTGCTGAACAGTTGTAACAGTATGCGCGTCAATGAAGAGCTGGACATCAGCACAACTCACTATCTGGATATCAACCATGCGGATATCGTGGCGCGTATTGATCTGACCGAATGGGAAACCAACCCGCAATCAACGCGTTATCTGACCTTCCTGAAAGGGCGCGTGGGGCGCAAAGTTTCTGATTTCTTCATGGACTTCCTGGCGGCGGCGGAAGGTTTGGATACCAAGGCGCAGAACCGTGGCTTGTTGCAGGCGGTGGACGATTACTGTGACGATGCGCAGTTGGGTAAGAACGAACGCCAGTCGGTGCGCCAGCAGGTTTATAGCTACTGCAATGAGCAATTACAGGCGGGTGAAGAGATTGAGTTGCAGGCTCTGTCGCAAGAGCTCGCGCCGGTTGGCGAAAAAGATTTCCTGCAGTTTTCCAGCGAGCAGGGCTATCAACTGGAAGAGAGTTTCCCGGCGGATCGCGGCACGCTGCGGCAGCTGACCAAGTTTGCCGGTAGCGGCGGCGGTATCAGCCTGAACTTTGATGCCATGCTGTTGGGGGAGCGGATTTTCTGGGATCCAGCTACGGACACGCTGACGATCCGCGGGACACCGCCGAACCTGCGCGATCAGCTGCAACGCCGCTCAAGCGGCGGCAAATAAGCCGGATCGCAGCCAATAAAAAACGCCGCAATTGCGGCGTTTTCTACTTCGGCGTCCCGAAAGATCGATAACGTGGCGATTAAACGCGAACGAAGTCGATGTGAGCCAGTTTTGGCTTGAACGGGTGACGCTGTACAGCCTGAACCTTAACTTTGGTTTCTTTACCGTCGATAACCAGAGTTACTGCTTCGCTGTAGAATTCTGGTTTAACTTCCATGTTCTTTACAGAATCATGGTCTAATTCGATGGAAACTGCAGCTTCTTTGCCACCGTAAACGATAGCTGGGAATTTGTTTGCTGCACGCAGGCGGCGGCTCGCACCCTTACCCTGGTCTTTACGTACTTGTACGTTGATAGTGAACATTGTTTTTTCTCTTAAAAGAAAATTTACCCTGCTACAGGCGACCCAGTAACAGGCTCGATAACCTGCTTTCACACTGGGTAAACCCAGGCAAAGCGGGCGGCATTTTAACGGAAAGCCACTCTATGGGCAACGAAAACCTGCCACGCGCCGCTTAATAGAGCTCATTGGCCCGGCGAAAGCGCCCCTGATAATCAAAAACCTTTTCGCGTATTTGCCAGAACTGGCCGCGTTTGCGCGCCACGACAAAGTCCGGATGGCGCAACAGCGCCTGCTGCGCCAGAATATCGGCCGCATTCTGCCAACTGAATGGCACCCCAGGAGCGCGCTGATGCGGCCGCAGGAACAGCATTTCAAACGCTTTTCGCTGGGCCGGGGTGTGCAGGCGGAAGCGTTCACTGGCGCTGGTGCCGTCTTCGTCGTAGTACGTGGCCTTCAGCCACTCCCCTTTATCATCGCGGCCGTTTTGTAACTCCATGCCGCCACAGCGCAGTACCAGCGCATCTTTCAGCTTCAAAGCGGCTTTCAGCATATCATCAGGATCGACCAGCACTTCCTGGCACTGATGGCAGCGGCGGGCGGCGATATCGTTTTCCGCGCCGCAGTGCGGGCAGTTTTTGAAACGGAAGCGATAGTCACATTGTTCACGGTGGCCGTCGTTGTCCTCAAGCCAGCCTTGGCAGCGGCGGCCATAGTGCTCGATGATCGCACCGCTCTCGGTACATTTTCCCCAGAACAGGTTGGCGAAGCCGCAGGCCGGGCAGAACACCTGCACCGGTTGGCTGCCCGCGTGGGGTTTGCTGACCCCTACTTCTGGGGTGAACAGATCGTGCGGGTTGCCTGCGTAGTCGAGAATCAAACACTCTTTCTTGCCGGGAGCCAGCCGCAGCCCGCGCCCGACGATCTGCTGATACAGGCTGACGGATTCGGTTGGCCGCAAGATCGCGATCAGATCAACATGCGGGGCGTCAAAACCGGTAGTCAATACCGCCACGTTAACCAGATAGCGCAGTTGCTGCTGCTTAAAGGCTTCGATCAGCGCATCGCGTTCGGCGGCGGGCGTTTCGGCGCTCACCAGGGCGGCTTCTCCGGCGGGCAGCAGGCCGTGAATTTCGCGGGCATGTTCTACCGTTGCAGCAAAGATCATCACGCCTTTGCGGGTTTGCGCATATTCCACAATCTGGCTGATGATGTGCGGCGTGATGCGATGCTGTTTTTTCAGTTCGCGGTTGAGATCGACTTCGCTGAATAAACCATTGCTTCTGGCCTCCAGCCGGCTGAAATCGTACTGCACGATGGGCATATCCAAGCGCTCTGGCGGAACCAGAAACCCGTGCTTGATCATATAACGCAGCGGCAGTTCATAGATGCAGTCGCGGAACAGGCTGCTGCTGTCGCCGCGGATGAAGCCGTGATAATGGAACTGATAGATCCACCCTTTCCCCAGCCGATAAGGGGTGGCTGTCAAGCCAAGCAGGCGCAGTTGTGGGTTGGCTTTTTGCAGATGCTGAATAATCTGTTGATACTGGCTGTCATCGTCGTCGCTGATGCGGTGGCATTCGTCGATAATCAACAGCGAAAAGGCGCTATCAAACAGCGCAAGATTGCGCGCTACCGACTGCACACTGCCAAAGACCACTTTACCGCTGCTCTCTTTCTGTTGCAGCCCGGCGGCAAAAATGTCTGCCTCCAGCCCGTAAGCACAATATTTGGCATGGTTTTGCGCCACTAACTCTTTGACGTGCGCTAACACCAGCACTCGCCCACGGGCGCGCTTTGCCAGTTCGGCAATCACCAGGCTTTTGCCCGCACCGGTCGGCAGCACGATCAGCGCCGGTTCAGGGTGCTGACGAAAATGTTGGATGGTGGCCTCGACCGCCTCCAACTGATAGGGGCGCAGGGTAAATGCCATGAATTAACGCCGTTTGCTGGAATGGGCCGCCGAGAGCCGGCTTTGCAATAGAAAGCCTTGCTGAAATCCTGTCATGCTGCTCCCTGAAGGGCGGATAAAGTTTCCCTTATTATGCCCTTCTGGCGCCACGGGTGCGAGAAGCTTGGAAATTGCCGCTGTTATGGCACCCTTTCCGCCGCTATACTTATGTGACAGCAATCGCTGTTTCCCCACGCGATTTTACTGATTCCTCCTCTTCGAACCTGCTTTTTGCACCTGGTGTAAGGGTGGGGCGTTATATTCAGCAACCCGATCAATGCGATCATAACAACGACAGGCAAAGCAGATTCAATGCGACTGGACAAATTTTTATCTCAACAATTAGGCATCAGCCGCGCACTGGTGGCGCGTGAACTGCGTGCCAAACGCGTTACCGTGGACGGTGAAGTGGTGAAGAGCGGGGCGATCAAGCTGACTCCAGAACAGGAAGTGACGTTCGACGGCAACGTGTTGTCGCAACTGACCGG
Source organism: Serratia sp. MMO-28 (assembly GCF_037199905.1). Lineage (NCBI taxonomy): Bacteria > Pseudomonadati > Pseudomonadota > Gammaproteobacteria > Enterobacterales > Yersiniaceae > Serratia > Serratia sp. MMO-28. The sequence continues at coordinate 90,592 of NZ_JBBCVB010000004.1, read as the reverse complement.
GCCGCGTTATTTCATGCTCAATAAACCGCAGGGGTACGTGTGTTCCACCGAAGATCCGGATCACCCGACGGTGCTCTATTTCCTCGATGAACCCGTGGCCTACAAGCTGCATGCGGCGGGGCGATTGGATATTGATACCACCGGCCTGGTGTTGATGACCGATGATGGCCAGTGGTCGCACCGGATCACCTCGCCAAAACATCACTGTGAGAAAACCTATCTGGTTACGCTGGAGCATCCGCTGGCTGAAGACACCGCCCAGCGCTTTGAGCAGGGGGTGCAATTGCACAATGAAAAAGACCTGACCAAACCGGCGCGCCTGGAAAAGATCGAAGATAATCTGGTGCGCTTGACCATCAGCGAAGGGCGCTATCACCAGGTAAAACGTATGTTTGCCGCCGTAGGCAACCGGGTCGTTGAACTGCACCGTGAACGCATTGGGGCTATTGCGCTGGATGATGATTTGGCCCCGGGAGAATATCGTCCGTTGACCGAAGAAGAGATTGCCAGCGTGGGTGCGCCGCACCTGCAGGATTGATTTTGCTGCCGATGAAGGAGTCATTGAACGTGCAACAGAAACGGACATCTCACCTGGGCTTGATCTTTATTCTCGGCCTGCTTTCCATGCTGATGCCACTGGCGATCGACATGTATTTGCCCAGTATGCCGATTATCGCCCAGGAGTTTGGCGTGGCGTCTGGTCGGGTACAGATGACGCTCAGCGCTTACGTGCTGGGCTTTGCCTTAGGCCAACTGTTCTATGGGCCGATGTCAGACAGCGTTGGCCGCAAGCCGGTGATCCTGTGGGGCACGTTGATTTTTGCCATCGCGGGCGGGGCCTGCGCCATGGCGCAGTCGGTTGAACAGCTGATCAACCTGCGTTTCCTGCATGGCCTGTCGGCGGCCGCCGCCAGCGTGGTGATTAACGCGCTGATGCGCGATATGTTCAGCAAAGATGAATTCTCACGCATGATGTCGTTCGTGATCCTGGTGATGACCATTGCGCCGTTGCTGGCTCCGATGATCGGGGGCGCGTTGCTGCTGTGGTTTAGCTGGCATGCCATTTTCTGGACCATGGGAGCGGCGGCATTGCTCGGCTCGGTGCTGGTGGCGTTCTTCATCAAAGAAACCTTGCCCAAAGCGCGGCGGCAGAAATTCCATCTGCGCACCACGCTGGGGAATTTCGGCTCATTGTTCCGTCATAAGCGGGTGTTGAGCTATATGCTGGCCAGCGCTTTTTCGTTTGCCGGGATGTTTTCCTTCCTCAGCGCCGGGCCTTTTGTTTATATCGAGCTGAATAACGTTTCCCCCCAGCATTTTGGTTACTACTTTGCGCTGAATATCGTGTTCCTGTTCCTAACCACTCTGATCAACAGCCGCAATGTACGCCGTGTCGGAGCCGTCAAAATGTTCCGCTTCGGTTTATCCGTGCAGTTAGTGATGGGGATATGGTTGCTGCTGGTAAGTGCCAGCGGGCTGGGGTTCTGGGCACTGGTGCTGGGCGTAGCGGTTTATCTTGGTTGTATCGCCATGATCTCCTCCAACGCGATGGCAGTGATTCTGGACGATTTTCCGCATATGGCGGGAACCGCCTCTTCGCTGGCAGGCACCTTGCGTTTCAGCATTGGTGCGCTGGTTGGCACAATACTTGCCATGGCACCGGGTAAAAGCGTATGGCCGATGGTCTCTTCCATGGCATTGTGTAGCATTATTGCCATGTTGTTTTACCGCTTTGCCAGCGCGCCTAAGAAATAACCGGCATTCCCCCTGCATTTCGAAAATACAGGGGGATTATTGTAGTGATAGTGCTAAATTATTTCTGTGGGAAAGTATTATTACCCCGCGGGCTTTATATGAATCGCATATTCCTAGCGTAATATTATTCCTCTCTCCCTCAGTAATTAATTGTGAATGAAATCACATTGTGCAATAAGATAATTCCCCGAGAAAAGTAAAAATTATATTTTAATTCCCTGCCAGTCGGTAACTTTTTAACACTTGTGTTGCGTTTGGTTAGCGGTGGGATACATACTATGAGGTGGTGCAGTCTATACGGTTTTATGTATGGGAAAATAGTGCACGCTTAGTTATGTTGAATAGACCCTGAACGATTTTTTATACCTAATGAATTTCAAAATGCAACCAGACTAAAGTCTGGGGGCTTGGTAAGCTAGCATCTATATATTCTGAAAGGTATCAGAGATACATGCATTAAAAAATATAATAATTGCACTAACAATAACTCTAGGAAGGAGATACCGTGAAAAAAATACGTTTCTTGCGTTCTTTATGCATTGGGATATTTGTTGCCACACTCTCTGCCTGTGATTCTGGTGGGGGAGATTCATCAAACACAGATACGTCAACTCCACCCATTAGTCCCCCCGTTACTCCACCAGTAACACCTCCTGTTATTCCACCAGAGCCTCCTATCGTCAGCCCACAGACTGCGGCTCTGGATATTATTACGCAAGGCAAGGATGGCGTTGTTCTGGCGGGCGCTGAAGTATTCTTTAATGAAATCAAGCTTTCATCCAGCGATCAAAACGGCGTAGCGCAGCTTTCTTCTCTCCCAGCGGATGATAAGGGGTTCTGGGTAGTGAAAGTGAAAAAAGCGGGTTATGTGACGCAGGCTGTTAAAGTCGCGGTGCAAGAAAAAATGCCACCGCTGATCGTTCATCTGATGCCTGTGACAGAGACCAAATACCTTGAGCATATTGAAAAAGCACAGGGTATTTCCAGCCTGACCATGGATGCCCACGTTATTCTGCCTGAGGCTGCGCTGGTTTATGCCGACGGAACGCCGGCTACGGGCAAAGCGCGGGTGGAGCTAACGCCTTGGAATATCGACAGTGATGACCTGAAAGCCATGCCTGCCAATGGGCGTGCTATCACCGCAGGTAATCAGGAAGTCGACTTGATCAGCGCTGGGCTGATGGCCGTGGCGTTTTATGATGAAGCCGGTAACGCCTTGAATCTAGCCGAAGGTAAAACCGCTACCCTGCAAATGAGCCTGCCGTTCTCCAGCATTGACGGCCATGACTTATCGGCGGGTGGGGCAATCCCAATGTGGTATTTCAACGAGAGCCTGGGACTGTGGGAAGAAACGCCTGATGTCAAAGGATCTGCCGTCGTGGTGACCCGCGATGGAGAGAAAATGCTGCTGGTAGAAGCCAGCGTGCCACATTTCTCATCATGGAATTGGGATTTTAAATATGAATCTGCAGGCACTACCTTCTTGCAATGTCTGGATCCCGAATCTAAACCTATTGCCTGTAGCGTCACCGCTTCTGTAGTGCTGACCAATGGGTCAAAACTGGTAAGAAACAGTAGCATTAGTGCTGAAGGGGCGACAGTTTACAATATGCCCGATCGGGTCAAAGAGATTACCTGGGAGGCCACTGCCATACTGTCGGAAAGTGAGCGCCTTATGGGTAAAGTGAAAGACCCATCCGATGCTTTTGGTGCAGTAATACCAGGTTCGATATCTATTCCTCTGTCAGCCCCTTCGCAACTTTTTGCTCAATGCCAGTTATCCGATCTTACTCCGATAGCCTGTAGAGCAAAAATAGCACTTAACGGTGGATCTGAGTTTAAGGAATATAATTTACCGGTGGAAGGTGCCAGCATTTATTCACTAGAGTCACTGTTATCGGCAAGTTGGAGTGCATATCAGTACGTTTCTAACGAGAATGGTGAGGTTTGGAAATATACAGGGGAAAGTAGCAATACATCACTGATCGAAAATAAGTTGGCGATGACATTTGCTACGCCTCCGGAAAAAATCGACCAGAAACATATCTATGTTCGTTGCGATCCTCGTGCGCGTAGTTATAACTTAGATGAATATTTCGCTATTTCACTATGTAACGTTTCAGTAAGGCCAGAGGGTTGGGAGCCAGTCTTTCCTACACAGTCTATGAATATTTTTGTGACCATTCCTGCGGGAGTCAATTACCCTATAGCCGTCCTTCCTGAATGGATTGATGAGGGGTATGAGCGCGTTTATCTTGATGCAAATAGTTCTATTACTCCTGTGGGAGGCCTTGGTGAAGGGTGCTATTTCTCTGCAGGCCGTGAATTGCAGGTAAGTGAGATATTTAGCAATATTAGCCAGATATATGATTTAAGTTTAGAAGGTTATTGCGGAGCACCGATGCGTTGATTCGGCAATACCTGGGCCTTTTGAGCAGTGTTAAACGATGAATCTGCTCTCAGTGTAGTCAAGCTTGGGAGCCCACGAATACGGGCTCCCAGTATTGCTATCCCACCCAGCTCATTCGCTTGCAACCTCATAACCCTGACGCCTTTGGTCTCTCCCATCAGTGGGCGAATCGACTGTAGTTTTTTTGTTAAAAATCACGCAGTCGTTTAATAGGCTGCCAGAGCTGCAACCTTGCTGGCTGCATGAGGCCGCTTCTCTATTATTCCTGATTTTAATCATATCGTTATAATGAGATATGGAGGTTACGTATTAGCCAAGTGTTTGCGTGATGTAAAATTATAGCAATTGTAAAGTAACTACATTGCTATAAAAAAATGTTGAGTTCAGGGTCTGAAAGGGTTACATATAACGCAAAAAATGCGAGCTGAGTCGCAAAATGCTGTGAAATAAGATTTTACGGTAGGTGATAAAACCGTGTGATATCAGCGAGTACAATGATTTGGTTAATTTTTTGTGAAAATTTTACGTTTAAATAACATTTGTTCGCAGCAAAGTGGGTTGATTACGGCTATAACTAAGTAGTCCTGTGCTGTAAAAAAGTGTTTCACCTTTTCATACTAGGGATTTGATGTGGATACTCTCCAGCTTTCGGTAGTGCACCGCTTGCCGCAAAGTTATCGTTGGCTATCAGGTTTTACCGGCGTTAAGGTTGAGCCGACCCCGCTCAGCGGCATAGACGAAGATAACACTCTGATCGGCCTCAAGCTGCTCAGCCATGATGGAAATGATGCCTGGCTTGTGATGCAGCAACTCAACCAATCTCTGCAAGAGATTCAGGTCAATTGCGCCATTGTGGAATGGGAAGGTGAGCCTTGCCTGTTTGTTCATCATCGCGATGAAAGTGCCGCCATGTGTCGGCTAAAAAACGTGGGCGCCGCAATTGCTGAACAGCTTAGTGCACAATACCCCTTCTAGACCCCCTGTTAATCGACTAACTGCAATAATTGCCGCGTATACGCCGCCGAGGGTGCATTGAAAATCGTCTGGCAGTGCCCTTGCTCGACCACTTCTCCCTGACGCAGCACAATGACCTGATGGCAGAGTGCGCGTACAACGTGCAGATCATGACTGATGAACAGATAAGCTAATTGGTGACGCTGCTGTAACGATTTCAGCAACATCAGGATCTGTGCCTGGACCGATTTATCCAATGATGAGGTAGGCTCGTCCAGGATCAGCAACTGTGGTTGCAGGATCAGCGCACGGGCAATGGCAATCCGTTGGCGTTGCCCGCCGGAGAATTCGGTTGGATAGCGATGACGCAGCGCCGGATCCAACCCAACTTCCTGTAATGCCGCGATCACCCGCTGTTCACGTTGCTCCGCCGTCAGCTGCTGATGAACCTCCAAGCCTTCGGCGATAATCTGCTGTACGTTCAGCCGCGGGTTTAACGCAGAGTAGGGATCCTGGAAGACGATCTGCATACGGCTGCGGTAAGGCAGCATCTGCTGGTTATTGAACTGGTGCAGCGGTTGGCCATCAAACCAGATGGCACCTTGAGAACTCAGCAACCGCAGCAGCGCCAGGCCGGTGGTGCTTTTACCGGAGCCTGATTCGCCAACCAGGCCTACGCTTTCGCCCGGCTGCAGCTCGAAGCTCAAATTCTTCAAGGCATAGTTCTGATCGACGACGCGCCGCAGCAGGCCGCGTTTGATCGGGAAGCTGACCTGCAAATTCTCTACTTTCAGCAGCGGGTTGCCTGATTGTTGGTTAACCGGAAGCGGCAAGGGCTCACCGACGTCCTCGGCGGCCAGCAACTGGCGGGTATAGGCATGTTGCGGTGCGCTGAACAGGCGTGCGCGGCTGTTGTGTTCCACGCATAACCCTTGGCGCATCACCGCCACATTGTCAGCCAGGCGGCGCACGATATTCAGGTTATGGGTGATAAACAGCAGTCCCATGCCCAACTCCTGCTTCAGCTCTTTCAGCAAGATCAGGATCTGGGCTTGGATGGTGACATCCAGTGCGGTTGTGGGTTCGTCGGCAATCAGCAGTTTTGGCTGCGTCAGCACTGCCATGGCGATCATTACCCGCTGCCGCTCCCCACCGGAAAGCTGGTGTGGGTAATCTTGCAGACGTCCTTTGGCATTACGGATGCCAACCCGATCCAGGCACTGGATAATCTCACTGCGCGCGCTATCACGCCGCATGCCCCGGTGCAGCATCAGCACCTCTGCCAGCTGTTTCTCAATGGTGTGCAGCGGATTCAGCGACACCATCGGTTCCTGGAAGATCATGGAGATCTGGTTGCCGCGCACCTTACGCAGTTCGGTTTCTGTGGCATGCAACAACGAATTGCCGTTAAACAGGATATCGCCACTAGGGTATACCACCGGTGGTGCAGGCAACAAGCGCAGCACCGAAAGGGCGGTGACGCTTTTACCCGAGCCGGATTCACCGACCAGTGCCAGCGTTTCCCCTTGTTCAATCTGCAGCGAAACGCCGTTAACCACCTGAGTCAATGCTCCCCCCTGACGGAAAGCGATACTGAGATCCTGAATGGCAAGCAGAGGAGTCGTCATATCAATGCGCCTTGCTGGGGTCGAAGGCGTCACGAACCGCTTCGCCAATAAAAATGAGTAATGAGAGCAGCACCGCCAGCACCAGAAAAGCGGTAATGCCTAACCAAGGTGCCTGCAGGTTATTCTTGCCCTGCAATAACAATTCACCGAGTGAGGGTGAGCCAAGCGGCAGGCCGAAACCGAGAAAATCGAGTGAGGTGAGGGTGGTAATCGAACCGCACAGAATAAACGGCAGGAAGGTCAAGGTAGCGACCATAGCATTCGGCAGCATATGGCGATACATAATCACTCGGTCTGGTACGCCCATGGCTCTGGCGGCGCGTATATAGTCATAATTGCGGGTACGCAGGAACTCGGCGCGCACGACGCCCACCAGGCTCATCCAGCCAAATAGAATAGTGATTGCCAGCAACCACCAGAAGTTGGGCTGCACGATGCTGGAAAGCAAAATGATCAGGAACAGCGTTGGCATCCCAGACCACACCTCAATAAAACGTTGTCCCCACAGATCGAACCTGCCGCCATAATAGCCCTGCGTAGCTCCGACACAAATGCCGATCACGCTGGAAAACAGCGTCAGCGCCAGCCCGAACAACATGGAGATGCGGAAACCATAAAGCACCCTAGCCAATACGTCGCTGCCGTTACTGTCGGTGCCGAGCAGGTTCTGCCGCGAAGGTGGTGAGGGGAAGGGGACTTTGGTGGCAAAGTTAATGGTGTTGTAACTGAAGCGGATCGGAGCCCAGATCGCCCAACCGTGCTGATCGATCTGTTTCAGCACGAAGGGATCCTGAAAGTCGGTGATGGTGTTCAGCTTGCCGCCAAAGGTGGTTTCACTGTAATTGACCATAAACGGCACATACAGGCGGCCTTCATAGCGCACCAGTAAAGGTTTGTCGTTGGCAATCAGATTGGCGGCCAGGCTGAGAATAAAGACCACCAGAAACAGCCACAGTGACCAGTAACCGCGGCGGTTAGAGCGAAAGCGTGCCCAGCGGGCCTGATTGATGGGGCTTAAGCGGCTCATTGACGTGCCTCGAAATCAATGCGCGGATCGACCAGGGTATAGGTGATATCGCTGACAATATTCAGCAGCAGACCGATCAGGGTAAACATATACAGCGTGCCGAACATCACGGGATAGTCGCGTTGCAGCGTGGCGTCATAACCCAGCAGCCCAAGGCCGTTGAGTGAGAACATCACTTCGATCAGCAGCGAGCCGGTGAAAAACATGCTGATAAAGGTGGCCGGAAAGCCGGCGATCACCAGCAGCATGGCGTTGCGGAACACATGGCGGTAGAGGATTTTTTTCTCGTCCAGCCCTTTGGCACGGGCGGTGACCACATATTGCTTGCGGATCTCATCCAGGAACGAGTTCTTGGTCAACATGGTCAGGGTGGCGAAACCGCCGATCACCGTCGCCAGCACCGGCAGGGTGATGTGCCACAGGTAGTCGATAATTTTGCCGTACCAGGGCAGGGTATCGAAATTACTGGATACCAGCCCGCGCAGTGGGAACCAGTCAAGGTAGCTGCCGCCGGCGAACAGCACGATCAGCAGGATAGCGAACAGGAAGGCCGGAATGGCATAGCCGATGATGATCAGCGTGCTGCTCCAGGTATCAAAGGCGCTGCCGTTATGAATAGCTTTACGGATCCCCAGCGGTATGGAGACGAAATAGATGATCAGCGTACTCCATAGCCCCAGGCTAATGGAAACCGGCAGGCTTTGGCCGACGAGCTGCATCACCGAAGCGCCACGGAACAGACTATCGCCAAAATCTAAGCGCATATAGTTCCACAGCATGGCAAAGTAGCGTTCATGCAAGGGTTTATCGAAGCCATAGCGCTGGGTGATTTCTGCGATCACTTCAGGATCCAGCCCGCGTGAACCACGGTATTGGCTGTCGCCAACGTTAGCAACGCCCGCTTTGACATGCCCAAGGCCATCACCACCGCCTCCGCCGCCAAAACCGCTGGTTTGGCCCAGCTCAATGGTGGCGATTGCCTGATCGACCGGCCCACCAGGCGCAATTTGCACGATAAAAAAGTTGATCGTGATGATCGCCCACAGCGTGGGGATCACCAGCAATAATCTGCGTATCAGATAAGCGGCCACCACAGACTCCTTATTGCCGTTGTGCGGGCAGGCGTGCCGCCTTGTTGACGTCAAACCACCAGTTATCAAACCCAATAGAATAGGTTGGGCGTATCGCCGGTGAGGAGAACTTATCCCAATAGGCGTAGCGATCGTGATTGGAGTACCACATTGGCAGCATGTACATGTTCCAGGTCAGCACTCGGTCCAGTGCCCGCCCAAGGGACAGTAAGGCTTTTTCATCCCCTTGGTGCTTCATGATTTGCCGCACCAGGCTATCGACGGCGGGATCGCTGACGCCAGGCGTGTTCCAACTGGAATCGATATAATCCGAATCCCAGCGGATCTGCAGCGAAGAGTTTGGGAATGGCATTGCAGAATACACCGTCGGCATCATATCAAAGTCACGCTTACGCATGCGGCGCGTGAACTGGCTGGCGTCTATTTCGCGGATCTGCATATCAATGCCCAGGCGTTTCAGGTTGTGCTGGAATGGCAACACATACTGGAAGTTACTGCCGCTCAGCAGCATCAGCTCGAAAGTAAAAGGCTTGCCGGTTTGGCTATTGACCAACTGCTGATCTTTCACTTCCCAACCGGCCTGTTGCAGCAGTTCGGTGGCTTTCAACAGGTTTTCCCGGTTGTTACCGCTGCCGTCGGAGGTCGGCGGCTGGTAGATTGAAGTAAAGACCTCTTCAGGCACTTTGCCTTTGAGCGGAGCCAACCAGGCCAACTCGGCGGCATCCGGGTAGCCGCTGGCTGCGTACACCGTATTCTGAAAATAGCTGTTGGTGCGCTGATAGGCATCGTAATACAGCGCTTTATTCATCCAGTCGAAGTCAAACGCCAGCGTAATGGCTTCCCGTACCCGGCGATCGGCAAAGATTGGGCGTTGAACATTAAAGGCCAGCCAGCGCGCATTTTGCGCAGCCTGATTGGTTTCATCCTGCTTGATGATGAAGTTGCGCGCGAAGTTACCGCCTTGATACTGAGTAGCCCAGCTTTTGGGCGATCCTTCCGGGCGGAAATCGTAAGCCCCGGCTTTAAAGGCCTCAAGGGCCACTTTATCGTCCAGGTAGTAATCATAACGCAGCGTATCGAAGTTATAACGCCCGCGATTCACCGGCAGGTTGGCGGCCCAGTAGTCGCGTACTCGCTCATAGGTAATGTATTGGCCCAGGCGGTAGCTACCGACTTTATAAGGGCCGCTACCGAGCGGTGGGGTATTCAGCGGTTCACTGAGCTTGTGGTCCTGCCAGAAATTTGCTGACAGGATAGGAAGGCCGAAAAGGCCGAGCAGTTGGTCTTTATCGGGTTTGGGAAGCTCTATGCGTACCGTTAAGCGGGAAATGGCTTTCACCGTGACGCCTTTATAAATGGTACGAAATTGCGGCACGCCTTCGGTCATGAATTTATTAAACGTGAAGGCCACATCAGCAGCGGTAATCGGGCTACCGTCATGAAAGCGGGCGCGGGGGTTGATATCCAGCTCCATCCAGCGCATATCGGGCGGAAAGCGCGCCGATTCGGCGATCAGCGGATAATAGCTGGAGGGTTCATCGTCAGAGTTGGTAAAGAGCGTATCGTAAAGTTCCCCGGTTCTCTCGCCGGGAACGCCGCGCGAGGCGAAACGGTTGAAATTATCATAGGTGCCGATGGCTGCCAGCCGTACGTCTCCCCCTTTAGGCGCTGCGGGGTTTACGTAGTCAAAATGGCTGAAATCGGTGGCATACTTAGGCTCACCGAGCGTGGCGAAAGCGTAGCTTTCGTTGAGGGTTTCGGCCTGCACACCGAAACTGAGTGCCGAAAGCACCAGGGCAGCAAAAAGGCGCACGGACATCTTTACGGTAAGCTCCTGCTGTGTAGTCAATTAAACCGGCCATCAGCATACCATTTCAGGCCAGCTTGCTGAGTAAAGAAGTTTAAATATCAGAGATTAACGATGCCTGATGATCAAATGCCGGATTGGCGCGGCAAAATTCGACCAGTTCCTCAATGCTGAGTGGCTTACAGAAATAATAGCCCTGCATAAAGTTAACGTCGCGTTCTTGCAGAAAGCTCATTTGTTCTGCGGTTTCGACGCCTTCGGCAACGGTGAGCATTTTCAGTTTTTTCGCCAGTGAAATCACAGCGTCTAACACAGGAGTGGTCACGGTATCCTGGCCAATAGAGTTGACAAAACCCCGGTCGATTTTCAGATAGTCCAGTGCAAAACGCTGTAGATAGATTAAGGCGCTATGCCCGGTACCGAAGTCATCGACCGCAATCTCAATGCCTTGGCTGTGCAGCCAGGCAAATTCAGCCAGCGCATGCTCTTCCTCTACCATGCCACGTTCGGTGATTTCAAATACCAGCGTGAAATAGTTATTCGGCATTTTTGACAGCAATCCAGACACATCGTCATGAAATGACGGGGCGCTGAGATGGGAAGGGGAAAGGTTAAGGCCCAGTTTGGCATGAGGCGGTAAGGCCTGCATCAGTTGCGGAAGATCGGCCACGATGAGGCTGAACAAATGGCGAGTCAGCGGGACGATCACCCCTTCGTTTTCCGCATAGGGAATAAACAGATCGGGCGAAATGCGTCCTTCCGTTGGATGCTGCCAGCGTAACAGGGCCTCAACCCCGCCCAGTGAAGCGGTAGCGGTATGGAATACCGGTTGATATTCAACAAAAAACTCCCCACGCCGGATCCCCCGCCGCATCGCCCGCTCAGGGCTCTGACGTAACAGCAGCATGTAGTAGTACAACGCCCCCAGCATCAGCGAAAGCACCAGGCTACCGAGTACGGTCAAACGAATATCATTGGCCGTCACTGGCCGGTTATAGAAAATGATGGTTAATGGATAGCCTGGGATTTCCACTCGGCGGGCATGATTTAGCGGCAACTGCGTCATGGGTACCAGGTGCGAATTGAAAGTAGTGACCGCATTTTGTCCTATCACGATGGCCAGGCCGGGGGTATCACTACGCTGCGAGGTCATCAGCTGGTAGGGGGTCAGACTGAGATCCAGCGTTGCCAGGACACCGGCATTATTTGCTTGCCCCGGCTGACGTAGCCACAGGGCAATCACCGGTTTGTCCGGCACCAGCGGTGTGCCCTGCTGCAGTTGCATATCAAGAGGCTTCTGCCAGTCGATCTCCGGGTAGAGTTGCGTGCTCGGCAATGCCATATCGCCAGTTGCGGAGGAGCAATACACAATGCCATCTTTTACCAGCAGAAAGGTGCGCACCCCTGCGGTGAAAGCTGCCCGGTAAGTGAGATTGGCCTGATTGCTAACACAGGGTTTAGCGGTAAGTGGCATGATCTCCTGCATCGTGTTTTTCAGACGCTCGAGATAGTCCAACGTGAGTTTCTGTGTGCGGGTTTCGAGCTGATGCTGATATTGCAAACGTTGGTGATTAATCAGGAACAGTGTGGCGGAGGTAAAAACAGTAAAAAGTATCAGAGCGGCAATACTGCTTTTGATCAGGCTACGTCGTTTCTGTGAAACATGGCGTACGAATGCCCTCTTTAAGCCCATCACTTGCCCCCTGAGCATGGCGAAACGTTATTCGTTGTTATGATAGTGGTGATTAATATATCTCATTGATACTACTTGAGTCATTATCCATCTGACGGGATAAACGGCACCTCTCAGGTACGCCGTAAATTGCATTCACTGCATCATTCGCCCTGTGACGATAATAGGCTAATTTTCCCTCAACCGTGCAGTTTTCTTTAACTAATTTAACGTTATAGATCGGTGGTGTGATAGGTGCATCCAAAGGTGCGTTCTGACGTTGATTTTTCGTGAGTGGCACATAGGAGCGGCGAAAAAAACGCCGCCCTAGGGCAGCGTATTGTCTCGTTCGTTTGGTTTTCAGGACTGCTTCAGATATTAAGCACTTAGCTCCTGCCAAGCACCCGGCGGGCTTCGCGATAGCGTTTATCCCAGTAGGTTTCATTCATGCTGGAGATAGTGACACCGCTGCTGGTAGAGGCGTGAACGAATTTATCGTTACCCAGATAGATACCCACGTGGCGGCCGGTGGAACCCGCACGGAACAGCACTAAATCACCAGGGCGCAGCTTGGTACGCTGGATTTTCTTGCCCATGTCTTCTTGCTCATAAGTCGAGCGAGGCAGGTCCATACCAAACTGTTCGCGGAAAGTGCGCTGGACAAAACCTGAGCAGTCAATGCCGCGTTTGGTATCACCACCTAAACGGTAGCGCACACCTTTCCAGTCGGCATACTGGTCCATAATCTTTGACTTGATGTCAACATTACGCACCATAGCTTCGAATTCATCCTGAGAGGCTTGCAGTAAAAGACTGTTTTTGTCATTAACTGCATGCATCTCAGTTTGTGAGTTATCTAACTTCGAAGTATTCATTGAGCTACAGGCGGAGAGCATAGCTGCTGCCGCAATTGCAGGGAGTACCCGCAAGAAATATCTCATAAAAGGTTGAGATTTGACCATTGTAATCGTTTTCCCTTGAAGTCCTTAACGACAAAAGTCGCTATCTGAAAAATGCCAAACGGAGCGAGATTAATCGGCGCCAGCAGGAAGGACAATCAGATACCGTAGAAAATGTGCATGAACGCACACATTTAGAATGTTTGGTTCTGAATCCATCTAAACCAAGCGCAAACGCAGCCGAGATTACCGTAATCAAAAGGGGATTGCGAGTTTTTTTGTGGCATTCGTTATATGAAATTGTGATGTAACATAATGTAAATCTTCATATAAAAAATGGCGAATACGCATTGTGTTACTTTCGGGTTAATTTTGTTGGCAGATCTGTTGGTGGCAGGTTGATGAATAATTAACGGAAACACGGCGGCACGGGAGGCGACAGCGCCCCTGAGTGGCCCGATGAACGGGCGTCATGCGCGGACGCCACGTTGATTTCAGACCAGCGCTGGGCGTTCTCATACTAACTTAAGCGAATGTTAAACAAGGCCGACTGCAAGGCGTTCCAATCCGCTTCACTGCTGTGGATTAATTCGATACGGCTGTCTAGCGGGGCAACGGAACGTGTCTCGATATTCAAATCCTGCCCTTGACGGTTGATCAGTAAACTCCCTTCGGGAATGCGTACCACCGCTTTAGCGCGCTCAACGGGCGCCAGCCTGATCCATTCCATCATCCCCACGGTGTCGAATTGCGTATCGCCATCAAAAATCCAGCCGCAACTGGTATAGCCTTGGCCCTGATTCAAGGCGCGACGCCAGCGAGCATTCTCTGGCAGACGCAATGCCGCCAATCCCCGGGTTTTGTTATGGGCATGATGGTGCTGCGCATCCGGTAATTCGGTGTGATTGGTTCGTGGCAGGTCAAGCAAAGTAACGTCCATGCGCCCTTGCTCGATAGGGTAAAGCGGGCGCTGATGGCCAAAGCGCACCTGCCATGTTTCCAAGGCCTGGGTATCCTCGGGTTGCCAAGTATCCATCTTATTGGCGATGATGATATCTGCGGCCGCTAACTGATCGCGGAAATTTTCATTATCGCGATAGTGGGGTTGGCTGAGTTGGCGGGCATCGAGCAGGCAAACCGTTGCCAGCAAGTCGATCCAGCCTGCGTAAGTATCCTGCGTCAGCAATTCCAGGATCTGTTTGGGGTGGCCAAGACCGGTGGGTTCGATCAATAACCGGTCGGGTTTTGTCTGCTGTAACAACATATTTAGCCCAACCTGCATCGGCAGGCCGTTGACGCAGCACATGCAACCACCGGGGATCTCTTTCAATACTGCGCCACTGTCTGCCAACAGGGCTCCATCAATACCAATCTCTCCAAACTCGTTGACCAGAACCGCCCAGCGCTCATGTGGCGGCTTATTGGCCAACAGATGACGGATCGTGGTGGTCTTGCCACTGCCAAGGAAACCGGTGATCAGGTTGGTTTTTGTCATTTTGCATTCCTGACTTATATGTTTAAAGCTGATTGATAGTCATGGATTATGAACGTTGCATGCCGCTTTGGCATTTTATATGTGCAAAGTCACAAATTTTACATCTTAAGGGTTAAACTTTTTAATCATTCAGAATTTCCCATGCAACAGGATAAATCCTATTTAAAACCTGGAATTATAGAGTCAATCAGCATTGTCTTACCTGGTTTTTAAGCCACTGATTCGCTGAATAGCTGCCAAAACAGCCTCCTGACCTTACGATTATTCTTAAGAAAACACTCTATGATTTAAAGTGACTTAACATAAGTGAGGTTGCCATGAATAGCTTACGGTTATTTTTGATCGCAGGAGCGTTACTTTCATGGATGGCAGCAGGTCAGGTAGGTGCTACAAGTGGGGTTATTCACTTTGTCGGTGCCATTGTCGAAGGCCCTTGTTTAGTAAATGTTGTCAACTCATCAGCCAATACGCAGTGTTATCGTAATGGGCAGAACTACACAGACACGCAAGCTCTGGCGAGTTTTAATGCTAGTAGCCAAGAACTCCCACTGAATTTAGGGACCACCGAAATGAAGTGGGTTGATCAGCAAAAGAAGCTTGCGATAATGACTGTGGTGTATCGTTAAGTCGCATGCGTCATGCCGGGCGAAAGCCCGGCATGACCTCCCAACATCAGGCCATTTGCGTTACTACCCACTCCTTTACCGTTTGACGTGCTCCGCGATCGCGCAGTGACAGATAAGCCTGAGTTACCGCCGCAACAAATTTCTCATCAGCCGGTAATTGTTCACCGAAAATACTTTTGATCGCCAGCAAGGCCGCAACGCGTGGTTCACCGTCTGGTGTAGCGCTAACCACCTGCTGCAACGTTGCTAACATGGGATCGCGAACATCAATCGGTTGCCCGGCGTCGTCAATACCGCCAACGTAGCGCATCCAGCCAGCAACACCTAAAGCTAGCCCGGCATAGCTGCCGCCATGCTGCAGATGCCAGCGAACAGAGTCCAGCATACGCTGCGGTAATTTCTGCGTGCCATCCATAGCGATCTGCCAGGTGCGGTGCTGCAGTGCCGGGTTGCTGTAACGCGCGATCAGCCGATCGGCATAGGCGGTTAGATCGATACCGCTTACTCGCAGCGTCGGGGCTTGCTCATGCAGCATCAGGTGATAGGCGGCCCGGCGATAATATTCGTCCGCCATGCAGTCATTAATGTGCTGATAACCCGCCAGATAACCAAGATAAGCCAGAAACGAGTGGCTGCCGTTCAGCATGCGTAATTTCATCTGTTCGAACGGCAACACATCATCCACCAGCTGTACACCAGCGGCTTCCCACTCTGGGCGGCCAGCAACAAAGTTATCTTCTATTACCCACTGAATAAAAGGTTCACAGGCGATGGCACATTCGTCGCGTACTCCGCCAAGTGCAGCTGCGACTTCATCTAACGTTCCCGGCGTGCTGGCAGGGACGATGCGATCGACCATGGTGCTGGGGAAGGTCACGTTGCTGGCAATCCACTGAGCCAGTTCCCGATCGCGTGCCTGTGCCAGGCCGGTGACGGCATTACGCACCACATGGCCGTTTTCTGGAATATTGTCGCAAGAGAGCACGCTGAAAGCGGGCAGGTTGCGCTGGTGCCGACGGTGTAGCGCTTCCACCAGGATCCCTGGCACGGTAGTGGGATGGGTGGGGTCAGCCAAATCGGCTCGAATGGCATCATGCTGCAAATCTAACTGGCCGCTGCCAGGTTCGATGCAATAACCTTTTTCCGTAATGGTCATCGAAACGATCGCCACCTGCGGTTCGGCCAGTTTTTCTAATACCGCATCGATATCCTCCAGCTTGCGGTGCACGCTTTCGTGAACGGCACCGATAACGATCGCCTGATTACCCGCCGCCCCTTTTTCCAGCACGGTGTAGAGATGATCTTGAGCGCGCAGGGTTTGGAACAGCTTATCACCGCCGAACAGGCTGATCTCACAAATCCCCCAGTCTCCTCCTTTACGGTTGAGCACGCGATCGGTCAGCAGCGCCTGATGGGCACGGTGAAAGGCACCGAAGCCCAGGTGCACCATGCGGCTGCGCAGCAGGCGGCGATCGTACTGCGGTTGCTGTACTGCAGCAGGCAGTGGTGAGTTGGCGATAGTTTTCATGAATGGCTCCATTACAAGAAAAAGTCCTGGCCGGTAGCTTGCATAAAGTTATCAGACCAGTTGGCCGCGCGTAGCCTGTTGTTGCTGCGCCGGTCTCTGTGCGTTGTTATCTGCCGCCACTCTAGGGTGGCTGCGGGGGAAATAAAATGAGTCGGTCCAAAATAAGCCAGAAGCGTGAGTTGGATCAACTCATTAAGGTTTCTATTTTGACAGCATGCAGCGAAAGAGTAAGGTTAAAGATGAATGATATCTATCGCAATGTGGTATAACAAGATTGATTTTGTTTTGCGATCTACCTCACCACTGATGACAAACCTCAGATGACTGAGCGGACTATTGATAAGGATAAAGTTATGGAACAAACATGGCGTTGGTACGGGCCAAACGATCCGGTTTCGCTGGACGATGTGCGTCAAGCGGGGGCAACCGGTGTGGTGACGGCGTTGCATCATATCCCTAACGGCGAAGTGTGGCCGGTTGAGGAAATAAAAACGCGTCAGGCCCTGCTGGCTGAGAAAGGGCTGGTGTGGTCTGTGGTGGAAAGCATCCCGGTGCATGAAGAAATCAAAACCCGCAGCGGCAATTATCAGCGTCATATCGCCAATTATCAGCAGTCGCTGCGTAACCTGGCGGCCTGCGGTATCGACACCGTATGCTACAACTTTATGCCGATCCTCGACTGGACGCGCACCGATCTGGAGTATTTATTGCCAGACGGTTCAAAAGCGCTGCGCTTTGATCAGATCGCCTTTGCCGCTTTTGATTTGCATATCCTGCAGCGTGCGGGGGCTGAAAAAGACTATACCGCCGAAGAGCAAAGCGAGGCTCGTGCCTATTTCAACGCGATGAGTGCGGCAGAGATTGCCAAGCTGACCGGTAATATCATCGCCGGGTTGCCAGGCGCAGAAGAGGGCTACACGCTCGATCAGTTCCGCGCGCGGCTGGCCGAATATGATCATATCGACAAAGCTCAACTGCGTGAAAACATGGCGGTGTTTTTGCGCGCCATTGTACCGGTGGCGGAAGAGGTTGGGGTGCGTCTTGCGGTACACCCGGACGATCCGCCGCGCCCGATCCTCGGCCTGCCGCGCATTGTTTCCACTATTGAGGATATGCAATGGCTGAAAGAAACCGTTGATAGCATCCACAATGGTTTCACCATGTGCACCGGTTCCTATGGCGTGCGGGCGGATAACGATCTGGTCAAGATGATCGAAACCTTCGGCGATCGTATTCACTTCACCCACCTGCGCGCCACCTGCCGCGAGCAGAACCCGAAAACCTTCCATGAAGGGGCACATTTGCAAGGGGATGTGGATATGGTGTCGGTGATTGAGGCCATTCTCACCGAAGAGCAGCGCCGCTTACAGGCGGGCGATCGTCGGCCAATCCCGATGCGGCCGGATCATGGCCACCAGATGTTGGACGATCTGAAGAAGAAAACCAACCCAGGCTATTCGGCGATTGGTCGCTTGAAGGGGTTAGCGGAAATTCGTGGCGTAGAATTGGCGCTGAAGCGGCGCTTCTTCCCAGAATTACTCTGAGGCGCAAAAAAGGCAGGGCGCACCGCTGCGCCCTGAGTCACAATCAGTCGGCACGGCCCATATAACGGCGCTCGGCGATATGAATGCGGATTTTGTCCCCTGGGCTCAGGTATTCCGGTACCAGAATGGTCAAACCGGTGGCCATGGTGGCCGGTTTATTTCGGGCGCTGGCAGAAGCCCCTTTGATGCCCGGTGCCGTTTCAACAATCTCCATATCCACGGTTTGTGGCAATTCCAGGGCTAACACCTGGCCTTCCAGCGTTAATACCTGCATCCCTGGCAAGCCCGCTTCTGGGATAAACAGCAGTTCGTCTTCGATCTGGTCTTTTTTGAAGATATACGGCGTGTAATCTTCGTCATCCATGAATACGTACTCTTCGCCGTCGATGTAGGAGAAGTTCACCTTGCGGCGCGACAGGGTAATGGTATCCAGAATATCATCGCCTTTAAAACGCTCTTCCACCTTTAGCCCGGTACGCACGTCAGAGAAACGCATTTTGTAAAGGGTGTTGGCACCGCGCGCGGTTGGGCTTTGCACATCAATGTCTTTCACCAGCAGCAGTTTGCCGTTGTAGTTGATCGCCATACCACGCTTGATTTCGTTAGCTCTTGCCATTGGAATAACCTGTCGATAAGGAGTTTTGAGAAGTTGCGACAAGTTACTCGTACCGCGCTTTTCAGGCAAGAGCCGCGCAAAAAAAGAGTGAGCAAAGCCGGGAGTTGCAGTGGGAAAAGAGGGCGGCAATCGTCACCCTCGGTGAGCGGTTTTATTTAAATACCGGCAGCATATTCAGCAGGGTGAGTACGTGAGCGACGGCGTTAACCACGCCAAACAGGATGATAAACAGGATCATGCCATGGCCGCCGGGGGCGCGATACGTTGCCTGCGGAAAGCGGCGGCGGCTGGCGCGTGCCATCATGGCGGGGACGATTACCGCCCAAATGGTGGCAGCCAGGCCAGCAAAGCCGATGGCATACAGGAAACCGTTCGGGAACAGCAGGGCTGCCAGGGTTGGTGGAACGAATGTCACCAGCGCTGACTGGGTGCGGCCTGCGGCGTTATCGCTGAACTTGAAGAAATCGGCCAGATAATCGAACAACCCCAGAGAAACCCCAAGGAAAGAGCTGGCCAGTGCCATATAAGAGAACGCACTGAGCAGTTGGCCCACCGTCTGGCTGCTGGACACGTTGCCCATCTGCTTGAGCAGGCTACCGATATTGCCCCCCTCGGCGATCACCTGTTTGAACGCATCACGGGTGATATTGCCCTGAATCACATACTGCCACAGGATGTAAATCGCCAATGCCAGCAGCGTGCCGTAAACCAGGCTGCGCACCACGGCGCGGCTGTCTTTATGGTAATACTTCACCAGCCCCGGCACGTTGCCGTGGTAACCAAACGAGGTTAGCAAGTAAGGCAGGGCAGCCAGGGCGTAGGGCAGATAACTGGCGTTGCTGTCGCTACGGTTGAACAACACCGCAGGCTGGACGTGAGTAAACATATCGCCGACCGACATCACGAAAGTGATCACCATACCACCAATCAGAATGGTGCTCAGGCGATCCACCGCGCGGGTCGATAACCAAACGATAAACGCCACCAGCAAGGCAAACACCAGCCCGGCGATGGCTTGGTGAGTGCCGACAATCCCTTCCAGCGTATGAGCGATGATCGAACCACCGGCTGAGATATAGGCATAGGTCAGAATATACAGCACGAAGGTTATGGACAGGCCATTTAGGGTATTCCAGCCTTTACCGAGCAGGTCTTTGACTAGGGTATGGAAGCTGGCACCGGCCGGATAATTGAGCGTTGCTTCGAGGATCATCAGGCCGGAAATCAACATACAGGCCCAGGTATAAATCAACAATGCGACGGAGCCGCCAAACCACACGCCAGAAGTGACAATGGGAATAGAGAACATACCGGCACCGACTGCGGTGCCAGCGATGATCATCGCGCCGCCGAGTACGGAAGGGCGGGAAAGTTTCTGAGTGATGTCCGCGGACATTGTGGCTCCTGAATGGTAGGGGTTCTTTTGTACTAGCTAAATAGTACAATGCATGATGTGAGCATGTAAAGGAGCTAATTTGCTATTTATATGCAAAATGGTTGGGGTAATGGTGTCTTTGTGCGAAAGGCATTGCGGTTTCTGCCGCATTAAAGCAGCGTAAGGAGATAAAGATTCGGGTTCACAGCGGATTCTGCTGGCAGCAATCACGGGGGGCTGCTATTGTCCGGCTTCAATTCTGCCAGCTGCCAGGAGAAGCGCTGATGGACTGCCGTCCCGACTGTGGCGCCTGCTGCATTGCACCTTCAATTTCCAGCCCTATTCCCGGCATGCCGAATGGCAAACCGGCGAATACCCGTTGCATTCATCTGGATCAGCAACTGCGCTGTGGCCTGTTTCATTCACCATTACGGCCCCGCGTTTGCGGCAGCCTGCAGGCCAGCCGGGAGATGTGTCACGATCGCCGTGACGAGGCGTTAATCTATCTGGCTAAGCTAGAGGTAGATACTGCCCCCTAACTGGCTCAGGCATTCTTGAGCCGCCAAAGGCACAGCACCGCACCTATCACCATCGCCAGTGCGGAGTAAAATACCGCATGGTAGTTCCAGATTTCGGCAACGAAACCGGCAATCGAACCGGCAATGATCCAGCCTACGCGCGTGGTGTTGGTAAATAGCGTGGTGGCTGCTCCTGCTTGCCCTGGCATCAAATCCTGAAAATAGAGCATGCCAATGCCTGCCAGCACACCGATAAACAGTGCGTTCAGCAATTGTAGCGCGATCAACTGCCAGGTACCGGTGATAAACAGCAATCCAGCATAGAAAAGCACGCCTGCGATCACCGCGCAGCGCATCAGGAAGCGTTTACCGAAACGTTTGGCGGCCATCCCGGCCAGCAGCATGGTTGGGATCTCCAACCCGGCCGCTGTGCCCATCAAAATCCCGGTCAGTTTTTCCGGCAAACGTAGCTCTTGCACCATATACAGCGGCATGTTGATCAGATACATGCCGTTAGCGGTCCACATCAGGGTGCAGGCGGCAAACAGCAGCAGTGCGTCGCGGCGGTTCTGGCGCGGAGCTTCCAGCGTAGCGCCTTTGGCTGAAGGGGTTTTGGGCATTGAGGGCAGGGTTTTCCACACCAAGGCGCCACAGAGGATGAAAGTCGCTGCCGCCGCCAGGTACATCACCTGAAAGCCAAAACCCAGCGCCAGCGCAAAGGCAATTGGCGGGCCGAACACCCAAGCCAACGACACCTGGGCGCGCAGGATGGAACTGAACATCACCGCTTCTCGCCCGGTGTGCTCGGCATGCTCGCGCGCCAGCGCAAACATCTGTGGGTTGGCGGTGGAGCCAAAACTGCTGAGCAGCACGCCGACAAACAGCAACAGATAATAGTTACGGTTCCAGGCGAACAGCGCGCAGGCCAGTGCGCCGAGCATGCAGCAGAGAAAAATCAGTGATTTGCGATCGCCTTTTCTATCTGAGCGGCGGGCAAGAAATTGGCTGACCAAGATGCCGATCACCGCGCTGCCGGTAAAGAACAAACCCACCATGCTGGGGCGAACCTGCACTTCGGTGGAAAGGAACAGGCTCAGCGTGGGGGTTTGCAAAGCACCGGCAATGCCGGTGAGAAAGGCCACGACAATAAATGCCAGGGAAGTGAAATCAGGCAAACGTCGTGTTACCGCAGTTGAAGTACGCATAGTGGTGAGCAAATAGCCAATAGAAAAATAAGTCGCGCGTAGAGTACGCGTTTTTAAAAAAAACGAAAAACGGTTTCAATCAACAACAGGGTAAAAAGCGCTTTTCTGCGGAAAATACGCTTCAGATAGCGGGTTGATAGACGTTACCACTCAGCCATAAGGCGATCGCGGTACGGCTGGCTTCAAAATGTGGTTCCGGCAGGGCTGTTGGGGAACACCAACGCCATTCGGCACACTTTTCTGGCTCTTTGAGTTCGGGGTGGCCGCCGGGGTGCTGAACCCACATGCAGATTGATACCGTATGTTTGCCTTCGGCTTGCCAGGTTTGCAGATTATTGCTGATGCCAATGAATCTTGGGGGAGCGATCAGTAATCCCGTCTCTTCAGCCACTTCGCGCCGGGCGCATTGTTCAAAGGTTTCGCCAGCATCCAAGTGGCCGCCGGGAATCGACCAGAAAGGGGCATGAGAACCACAGCGCTTACCCAATAGAATCAGGCCTTGCGGGTTAACGATGATCACGCCAACGCCGGTAGCTACCATTATCTCTTTCTCCTTCAGCAGTGTTTCAGCACAGTATGTCATTTTGCCCTTTTAACTGGCTATTTGCAGGAAAAATGTGCGTGATGTCAAAAAACCATCATATGGGAATTAAGAAAACTTGCTTTCAACAAAAGCTGATCCCACACTCATTGAAACGTTTCAGCGTTATCGGACGGACTCATCCGGTTCTGGTAACGCTTCTTTTTCCCTACATGGCTGAAACGATTCAATTCAGCAGGAGAGGAGAACTATGTTCCAGTTGTCACAGCAAGACATTCATCTGGGCGCCGCCGCCAGCGGCAAACAGGAAGCTATCCGGCAGGTCGCGGCAGCGCTCACCTCCGCCGGGTGCGTCAGCGCCGCCTATGTGGACGGCATGCTGCAGCGTGAGCTGCAAACGTCCACTTATCTGGGCAACGGTATCGCCATTCCGCATGGCACTACCGATACCCGCGATCTGGTACTGAATACCGGGGTGCAGGTATTCCAGTTCCCGCAGGGGATTGAATGGGGTGAAGGCCAGACCGCCTATGTGGTGATCGGTATCGCCGCCCGTTCAGATGAACACCTGGCGCTGCTGCGTCAACTGACGCACGTGCTCAGCGACGACGGCGTTGCGGCGCAGCTGGCAAAAACCACGTCAGCAGAAGAGCTGCGCAGCCTGCTGATGGGCGAAAAGCAAACGGCTGAGTTCCAGTTCGATGTGTCCTTGATCGCACTGGACGTAGCGGCTGATTCGCTGATGACGCTGCAGGCCTTGAATGCGGGCCGCTTGCAGAAGATCGGTGCGGTCGACGCCCGGTTTGTCAGCGATGTGATCACCCGTAAGCCGCTGAACCTGGGGCAAGGCATCTGGTTGAGCGACAGCGCTGAAGGCAACCTGTTCAGTGCCGCAACCCTGAGCCGTCCTGCGCAGGCTTTTGACGAAGCCGGCGAGCCGGTCGCGCTGCTGCTGACCGTGGCGATTGCCGATCAGCAACCGCTGACGCTGCTGAACTACCTCAGCGACCTGCTGTTAAGCCATCAGGCTGAACGCTTGCTGAACGCCGATGCTGCCAGCGTGCTGGCGCTGCTGACCAGCGATGTCGCCGCAGAGAGTGCGGTACTGAGCGCAGAATATACCATTCGCAACGAACACGGCCTGCATGCCCGCCCGGGCACGGCGTTGGTTAACGTGATCAAACAGTTTTCCAGTGAAATTACCGTGACCAATCTCAACGGCAGCGGTAAACCGGCTAACGGCCGCAGCCTGATGAAGGTGGTGGCACTGGGGGTGAAGAAAGGCCATCAGTTGCGCTTTACCGCCAGCGGTGATGATGCTGAAGCGGCGCTGAAAGCGATTGGCGAAGCCATCAGCACAGGCCTGGGTGAGGGTGCGGCATGAGCAGAAGAGTAGCAACCATTACCCTTAACCCAGCTTACGATCTGGTGGGGTTCTGCCCGGAGATCGAACGGGGTGAGGTTAATCGGGTAAGAACTGCCGGGCTGCACGCCGCTGGTAAAGGTATCAACGTTGCCAAAGTACTGAAAGATTTAGGTATCGATGTGACCGTGGGAGGCTTCCTGGGGAAAGATAATCAGGATGGTTTCCAACTGTTGTTCAGTGATTTGGGCATTGCCAACCGCTTCCAGGTGGTGCCTGGGCGTACCCGTATCAACGTGAAACTGACGGAAAAAGACGGTGAAGTGACCGATTTCAACTTCTCTGGCTTTGAAGTTACGCCGCCAGATTGGGAACGTTTTGTGAACGATTCCCTGAGTTGGCTCGGCCAGTTCGACATGGTGGCGGTGAGCGGCAGTTTGCCGGAAGGCGTGCCACCAGAAGCCTTTACCGAATGGATGATCCGCCTGCGCGCGCAGTGCCCATGCATTATTTTCGACAGCAGCCGTGAGGCGCTGGTAGCAGGGCTGAAAGCCGCGCCCTGGCTGGTGAAACCGAACCGGCGTGAACTGGAGATCTGGGCCGGTCGCCCATTACCCACGCTGGAGGCCGTGGTGGAGGCCGCTCATGCGCTGCGCGATCAGGGGATCGCTCATGTCGTGATCTCGCTGGGCGCAGAGGGCGCACTGTGGGTCAACGCCTCGGGTGCCTGGATCGCCAAGCCTCCTTCCTGTGAGGTGGTTAGCACGGTAGGGGCCGGTGATTCGATGGTCGGTGGTTTGATTTATGGCTTGCTGATGCGTGAATCCAGCGAGCATACCTTACGTTTGGCCACCGCCGTGGCTGCCCTGGCGGTGAGCCAGAGCAACGTTGGCGTGACCGATCGCCCGCAGTTGGCCGCGATGATGGCGCGTGTCGATCTGAAACCTTTTAACTGACAGTAGGAGGCAGAATGAAAACGCTGCTGATGATAGACGGTTCGCTCGGGCAGGCTCGTGGTCACCTGGCGAAACGCATGCTTGAAGGCGCTGCGGCCAAAACCGACCTGGTGCTGGTGGATGTGCTGAACGAAGCTGAATTGGTGGTCGTAGCCGGTCAAGCTGCGCTCACGGATGCAGAACTGAATGGCAAAGTGGTTTACGTGGGTGATGTGGAACACGCGGTGCGCGATCCCGAGGCCTTTTTGGCGCAGGCTAAAACCGAGGCCAAGCCTTATCAGGCTGCGGTTACCGCACCTGTGAAAGCGGCTGGCCCGAAACGTATCGTTGCGGTTACCGCTTGCCCGACCGGCGTGGCGCATACCTTTATGGCGGCCGAAGCCATCGAGAGTGAAGCGAAAAAACGTGGCTGGTGGGTGAAGGTGGAAACCCGTGGTTCCGTAGGGGCTGGTAATGCCATCACCCCAGAAGAAGTGGCGGCAGCCGATCTGGTGATTGTGGCGGCAGATATCGAAGTGGATCTGGACAAGTTTGCCGGTAAGCCGATGTACCGCACTTCTACCGGGCTGGCGTTGAAGAAAACCGCGCAGGAGCTGGACAAAGCGCAGGCGGAGGCAGAAATCTTCCAGCCGCAGAAGAGCAGCAGTGTCCCAGCCGCAGGCAAGAAAAAAGAGAGCGCAGGGCCATATCGTCATCTGCTGACCGGGGTGTCCTACATGCTGCCGATGGTGGTAGCGGGCGGCCTGTGTATTGCGCTGTCGTTCGTGTTTGGTATCGAAGCGTTTAAAGAAAAAGGCACGCTGGCCGCAGCGCTGATGCAGATCGGCGGTGGTTCAGCCTTCGCGTTAATGGTGCCGATTCTGGCGGGTTACATCGCGTTCTCGATTGCCGACCGTCCTGGCCTGACGCCGGGCCTGATCGGCGGTATGCTGGCGGTGAGCACCGGTGCTGGCTTCCTCGGCGGCATTATCGCCGGTTTCCTGGCGGGTTATGTTGCTAAAGCGATCAGTAACAAGCTGCATCTGCCGAAGAGTATGGAAGCGCTGAAGCCGATCCTGATTATCCCGCTGTTGGCGAGTCTGACCACCGGTCTGATAATGATTTACGTGGTCGGTACGCCGGTGGCGAGAATCATGGAAGGCCTGACCCATTGGCTGCAATCGATGGGAACGGCTAACGCAGTGCTGTTGGGCGCGATCCTGGGTGCGATGATGTGCACCGATATGGGGGGCCCGGTGAACAAAGCTGCTTATGCCTTCGGCGTAGCGCTGTTGAGTTCCTCGGTGTATGCGCCGATGGCGGCGATTATGGCGGCAGGGATGGTGCCACCGTTGGCGATGGGCCTGGCGACGATCATTGCGCGCAACAAGTTCGAGAAATCCGAGCAGGAAGGCGGCAAAGCGGCGTTAGTGCTGGGGCTGTGCTTTATCAGTGAAGGGGCGATTCCGTTTGCTGCCCGCGATCCGATGCGTGTGTTGCCGTGCTGTATCGCCGGTGGTGCGTTGACCGGGGCACTGTCGATGGCCTTCGGTGCCAAACTGATGGCACCGCACGGTGGCCTGTTCGTGCTGTTGATCCCTGGCGCTATCTCTCCGGTGCTGCTGTATCTGGTGGCGATTATCGCCGGTACGCTGTTGGCGGGTGTCGGTTACGCGGTGCTGAAACGCAGTGACGTTGCGGCGGCGAATGTGGCCTGATAGATAAACAATACAGTTCCCTCTCCCTCGGGGAGAGGGTTAGGGTGAGGGGAATTTCACTGAACTAAAGCCCCTCACCCCGCCCTCTCCCACAGGGAGAAGGGGCGACGCCTTGAGCAATTAACGCATGATTATGCCGCTTTGCGCCTCCCCGACCAATGTTAGCGCTCAGGTTCCGGTTTTTGCATTATGGGAAGAAGCTCACTGCTGCGCTTTCAGCCAGGCGATTTCTTCTGCCCAGATATCGGGGTTCACCGTTTCCAGAATCAGCGGGATGTTATCAAAGCGCGCATCGCGCATGATGTAGCTGAACACCGTCTTGCCGATATTGCCTTCACCGAGGCTATGGTGGCGGTCAACGCGGCTGCCAAACTCGCTTTTGGCATCATTAAGATGCATGCCACGCAGGTAATTGAAGCCCACCACGTTCCCCAACTCTTGGAACGTCTTTTCGCAGTCCTCTTCCGTGCGCAAATCATAACCGGCGGCGAAGGTGTGGCAGGTATCGATGCACACGCCAACGCGGCTTTTGTCTTCCACGCCGTCGATGATGGCCGCCAAATGCTCAAATTTGAACCCCAGATTGCTGCCCTGGCCGGCGGTGTTCTCGATCACCGCCGTCACGCCCTGGGTTTGATCCAGCACCATGTTGATCGATTCGGCGATCCGCGCCAGGCATTTATCCTCATCAATCTGCATCAAGTGGCTGCCCGGGTGGAAGTTCAGCAGCGTCAGCCCCAGTTGCTCACAGCGCTGCATTTCATCGAGAAACGCCTCGCGGGATTTTTCCAGCGCATCTTCTACCGGGTGACCAAGATTGATCAGGTAGCTGTCGTGAGGCAGGATCTGCCCTGGGCCGAAACCGTATTGTGCGCAGGCACGTTTAAACTTATCGATCACGTCGGCAGGCAGCGGGGCCGCTTTCCATTGACGCTGATTTTTGGTGAACAGGGCGAATGCGGTCGCCTCTAATTCATGTGCGCGGATCACCGCTTGATCCACGCCGCCTGAAGCGCTGACATGTGCACCGACAAACTTCATTTTCATTCTCCTGTGTTATCGCCATCATTATGGCATTGATACACACAGGATTGAATGGTGGGGCAAAAGAAGCGGGCCCGTAAGCGCGGGCCCGAGGGGAGGGGATTTACAGCAGGGTCTGAACCAGTTGGTTAATCGCGCCACCGCCGATAACCAGCCAGATAAACAGCAACGTCGCCAGCAGAATCGGTTTCATCCCTGCCTGGCGTACTGCGCTGATGTGGGTGGTCAGGCCCAGTGCCGCCATGGCCATCGCCAGCATCCAGGTGTCGGCGGTAATCAAGTGCTGAACCAGTGCCGCAGGGAGCAGGTTGAACGAGTTCAGCCCGGCAACGGCAATGAACAGCACGGCAAACCAGGGGATGGTAATGGCCGATTTCTCGCTTTTGTTACCCGCAGTACCGCGGCTGATATAGCCGGATAACAGCAGCAGGAACGGGGCCAGCATCATGACGCGGATCATTTTGGCGATCACCGCCGCGTTTTCGGCATCTGGGCCAATGGCATGGCCGGCTGCTACCACCTGAGCCACTTCATGAATCGTTGAGCCGGTATAGATGCCGAAGGTTTCCTGGGTAAACGGCATCCACTGGAAATGCTCATTCAGGTGATATAGCCAAGGGTAGGCGAAGATCGCCAGGGTGCCGAACACCACCACGGTAGAGACGGCCACCGCGACTTTGCTGGAATCCGCCTTCAGAACCGGTTCGGTGGCCATCACCGCCGCCGCGCCGCAGATACTGCTGCCTGCGCCGATCAGCATGGTGGTCTGGCTGTCGAGGCCGAAAACTTTTTTACCTAGCCAACAGGCCAGCAGGAAGGTGCTGGTCAAGGTGAGGGCATCGATGATGATACCGCTGGCCCCGACATCGGCAATTTGCTGAAAGGTCAAACGAAAACCGTAAAGGATAATCCCTAAGCGCAGCAGGCGTTGCTTGGCAAGCTGAACGCCGGTGTGGCACTGGGGCTGTAACCAGGGGTACAGCGTATTGCCGACCAGAATACCAAACAGGATCGCCAGCGTTAGTGCACCTAACCCCAAGCCAGCAACCCAGGGGATACTGCTGGCCCAGATCGCCAGTGCGGTTAACGCGCCGGTTAACAGTAAGCCGGGTATCAGCCGTGGTAGCCCCAACAGTGGGAAACGCTGCTCGGGGTATGTGTGGACGGTATCGCTCGCCATGGTTCAATCCTCTTCTGAATTTCTTGCCAACTAGAGTAAAAGTTGGTGACCTAAAAGAGAAATTGATTATATGCTTATAATCTATCTGAATAAGTGGTCGATGCATCACAGGTACCAGGCCGAATTCTGTAAACATGATAATCTTACTGGTATGACCGTCGGTTTTATTACCGCGTATTCACAGGCTTTTGTTTTAATTTCACAGGCTTTCTCGGCATATGCTGTCCGTGAAGGCTTTTTATACCGAGACCCCTATGCATATCACCTTGCGTCAACTGGAAGTCTTTACCGAAGTGCTGAAAAGTGGCTCGACGACGCAGGCCTCGGTGGTATTGGCCTTGTCACAGTCAGCGGTCAGCGCGGCGCTGGCGGATCTGGAAGGGCAACTGAATGTGCTGTTATTTGATCGGGTAGGCAAACGATTGGTTATCAACGAGCACGGCCGTTTGCTGTATCCGAAAGCGCTGGCACTGTTGGAACAGGCCGGGGAAATAGAACAGTTATTTCTCCACGATAACGGTGCGCTACGCATCGCGGCCAGCAGTACCATTGGCAACTATATGCTGCCAGCGATGATCGCCCGTTACCGTAAGGATTTCCCCGCCACGCCGCTGGAGCTGAACGTGGGTAACAGCCAGGACGTGATTGTTGCCGTGGCGGATTTCCGCGTCGATCTCGGCCTGATTGAAGGGCCCTGTCATATGCCTGAATTGGTAACCCAGCCGTGGCTGGAGGATGAGTTGGTGGTATTTGCCGCCCCCGATAATCCTTTGGCGCGCCAGCCATTGACCATGGCCGCGCTGGCGAGTGCGCCGTGGATCCTGCGTGAGCGCGGTTCTGGTACGCGAGAAGTGCTGGATCATCTGCTGCTGGCGCATTTGCCAAACTTCCAACTGGTGATGGAGTTGGGCAACTCCGAGGCGATTAAGCACGCGGTACGCCATGGCATTGGCATCAGTTGCCTGTCTCGCCGGGTGATCGAGGAACAGCTGACAAGTGGCGTGCTGGTGGAGTTGAAAATCCCGTTGCCGCCGTTGATTCGGACGCTATATCTGATCCATCACCGCCAGAAGCATATTTCCAATGCTCTGCAACGCTTTTTGAGTTACTGCGTTCTGCCCGCGGAGGTTTGAAGCAGCCATGGCGATTAGCTCTGTTGCTAATAATTGCTGTTGGATTATGAAGCTATCTTATATCAGCGCAATGTCACTAGTGTACAGACGGGTATTTGTTACAATCCGCCCTCATTTTTTGACGAGCAGATAGGGTAAGAATGGCTCAGCAGGATATAAAAACAGCGGGGCAGCAAGCACCCGGATTACGCCGCGAACTGAAAGCGCGGCATTTAACCATGATTGCCATCGGCGGTTCTATTGGTACCGGCCTGTTTGTCGCCTCTGGCGCGACAGTTTCGCAGGCTGGCCCCGGCGGCGCACTCCTTTCCTACGCACTGATCGGTCTGATGGTTTACTTCCTCATGACCAGCCTGGGCGAACTGGCTGCGTTTATGCCGGTTTCCGGTTCGTTCTCGACCTACGGTGCCAAATACGTTGAGGAAGGCTTCGGTTTTGCACTGGGTTGGAACTACTGGTACAACTGGGCGGTGACCATTGCCGTTGATCTGGTAGCAGCACAGCTGGTAATGAACTACTGGTTCCCCGACACGCCCGGCTGGATCTGGAGCGCGCTGTTCCTCAGCCTGATGTTCTTGCTGAACTACATCTCGGTCAAAGGCTTCGGTGAAGCGGAATACTGGTTCTCGCTGGTCAAAGTGACCACGGTGATTATCTTTATCGGCCTCGGCATGCTGATGATTTTCGGTATCTTGAAGGGCGGTGAAAACGCAGGCTGGCAAAACTGGACTATCGGCGATGCGCCGTTTGCCGGTGGTTTCTCGGCGATGATCGGGGTAGCGATGATTGTTGGTTTCTCTTTCCAGGGGACAGAGCTGATCGGTATCGCGGCCGGTGAATCCGAGGATCCGGGCAAGAACATCCCGCGTGCGGTGCGTCAGGTGTTCTGGCGTATTCTGCTGTTCTATATCTTCGCGATTCTGATTATCAGCCTGATTATTCCTTATACCGACCCGAACCTGCTGCGTAACGATGTTAAAGACATCAGCGTCAGCCCGTTTACCTTGGTATTCCAGCATGCTGGCCTGCTGTCTGCGGCGGCGGTCATGAATGCGGTGATCCTGACGGCGGTACTGTCTGCCGGTAACTCTGGGATGTATGCCTCAACGCGTATGCTGTTTACGCTGGCGTCGGAAGGCAAAGCGCCGCGTATTTTCGCCAAGCTGTCGAAAGGCGGCGTTCCGCGTAACGCGCTGTATGCGACCACCGTGGTGGCAGGGCTGTGCTTCCTCAGCTCGATGTTTGGCAATCAGTCAGTTTATCTGT
Source organism: Serratia sp. MMO-28 (assembly GCF_037199905.1). Lineage (NCBI taxonomy): Bacteria > Pseudomonadati > Pseudomonadota > Gammaproteobacteria > Enterobacterales > Yersiniaceae > Serratia > Serratia sp. MMO-28. The sequence goes on along the minus strand of NZ_JBBCVB010000004.1, from coordinate 59,262 downwards.
GGTTGCTGAATACCTCGGGGATGACCGGCTTTATCGCCTGGCTGGGGATTGCCATCAGTCACTATCGTTTCCGCCGTGGCTACGTGATGCAGGGGCTGGATATTAACGATCTGCCGTACCGTTCCGGTTTCTTCCCGCTGGGGCCGATCTTTGCCTTTGTTCTGTGCTTGATTATCACGCTGGGGCAGAACTATCAGGCGTTCCTGGAAGACAAAATTGACTGGTACGGCGTGACCGCAACTTACATTGGTATTCCGCTGTTCTTGATCATCTGGTTCGGTTACAAGCTGACGCGTGGCACCCGCGTGGTGAAGTACAGCGAAATGGAATTCCCGAAGTGGGATGCGAAGTAAGCGTTTAGCCTTTTCAACGCGGCGGAGTCATACCGCCGCGTTTCCTGTTATCAGAAGCTGTAGGTCATGCCAACGGTATAACGGCGGCCATCCAGAACGGTGTTGTAATGATCGTAATCGACGGTCTTGTCGAAAATATTGTATACCCCACCGCTCACCGTCAGATGTTTGTTGGCCTGGTAGCTCAAGCCGGTATCAACAAAGGTGTAAGACGGCGTACCCATGGCCATGGAGGTGCGGCTCAGGTATTCAGAGGTTCTGCTGCGGAAGTTGAGGCGTGACCACAGGCTGACGTCCCGCGTTGCCTGCCAATCCAGCGTGGTATTGAGCATATGTTTCGGCATCTGGTTCAGCGGCTTTCCTTTCTGGTCTCCGCTTTTCTGTTCTGACTGAGTAAAGGTGTAGTTGGTCGTCAGTTCCCAATCTTTCGTGATCTCCCAGCCCAGAGTGGCTTCAACACCGCGCATATTGGCTTCATCCACATTGATGCGATCGCTGATAAAGTAATAGGCAGTGTTACCGATGAAGCATTCTGGTGAACCGTTGCCGCTGTCACAGCGACGAACCTCGGTGATTTTGTCTTTGAAGTCGGTGTTAAACAGGGTGACACCGGCATTCATCCCTTGCTGGCTGTCCCACAGCAGGCCGATCTCTTGGCTCAGGCTCTTTTCCGGCTTCAGATCGGGGTTGCCAATGATGATTGAGGTGCGGCCACCACCGGTGATCTGCCCCCAGTTGGCGGAAGACTGGCGCAGATCAGGTGAGCGATAACCGGCAGACACGCCGCCTTTCAGCGTCCACTGTTCTGCCAGATGCCACACGCCGTACAGGCGCGGCGTCCAGTGGTTGCCATAGTTCTGATCCTGATCCATGCGGACACCGCTGGTCAGGGTAAAATCGTTGGTCATGGACCACTCGTTTTCGGCAAACAGCGCCCAACTCCAACGCGTCAGCTTGTTCAGGCCGTCAGCGGCGGCGAGTTGGTTGCCTTCATCATGCAGATCTTCATAGCGATACTGTCCACCCAGGCTTAGCAGGTGATCGCCGAGATCGAACTGCGTTTGCGTATTGAAGATGGTGTTGTTCAGCTTCATTTCGCGGCCTGGGTTGTTGGTCTCTTCGCGTTGAATATAGCTGTTGCTGCTACCGAAATCGTAATAGCCGCTGTGGGTGATCGAATAATGTGTGCGCTCGTAGCGGCTGTTGCTGGCACTGTTCGGCGTGCATTTGCCGTTGCGGCAGTTTTCTGCTGCCATCGACACGCCCGGCGTGCTGTTGCGATCCTGCAATGAGCGGCCAATCTCAACGTCAACGCCGTTTTTCTCATCCGGAGTCAGGCTGAACACCGCCGTACCGCTGCGCATCCGCTGCTCGTTATAGCCGTTGATAATCTGGTCTTCAGCGCGCCGTGAAAGCAGGCCGTTGACCCGTAACCCCAGCAGGCCGTCGATCAATGGGCCGGAGGCAAAAGCGTTGGTCTGGAAAATATCACCGGAATGACGGTCCTCCTGGAAGGTGGTATCGCCATGCAAGGAGCCCGTCCACGCCTGAGTGGTGGAGGTTTTACGCGTGATGATGTTGATAACGCCGCCCATGGCATCGGAGCCGTAGAGTGAAGACATCGGCCCACGCACCACTTCGATGCGCTCAATCGTCTGCAGCGGTGGCAGCCAACCTTGTTCGATACCGGCATTGTCGCTGTTCGGGCGCGTACCGCGGGTATCAACGCGTTTGCCGTCAACCAGGATCAGCGTGTACTTGGAGGACATACCGCGGATGCTGATATCGCTGTTGCTGGCACCGCCGGTCACCACCACGCCGGGAACGTCTTTCAGCGCATCGGTCACATCACGATAAGCCCTGGTTTCAAGCTGTTGGCGCGAGATGACGGAAATAGATGCCGCTGAATCCTGGATCCTTTGCTGGAAACCGGAGGCGGTCACGACCATGGTGTCCTGTGATTCTGCCAGGACGCTGCTGCTGGCGAGGGAAGCGAGGATTATTGCGGTCAGTTTGTTATGGCTTAGCTTTTCCATGGGATAAAGATTCCTGGCCCGAGGTTATTAATTGATTGATTTAAAATAAGAGGTAGCTCGCACCGCGGCGTTTTTCCGCTCTGAGGGTGAGGCTTCGGGCTATTGTAAGGAAATTAATAAGAATGTAAATGCAAATGATAATCCATATCATTTGCATGTATAAATAAGGGATATTATGTGATGGCAGGGGAAAGAGGCAATATCAGTGTTGGTGCAGGCCAGGGCAGTGCTCAGAACCCCAGCCGATCGCGCAAGGCATAGTAGGTGGCACCCAGGGCAGTGAAGGGCACCCGCAAATGGCGGCCACCAAAAAATGGCAGATGTGGCAGCTTGGCGAAGGCATCGAAACGTTCAGCATCACCGCGCAGCGCTTCGGCGATCAGTTTACCGGCCAGATGTGTCAAGGTGACGCCGTGGCCGCTGTCCCCCTGCAGATAGTAAACATTGTTTTCCAGCCGTCCGAATTGCGGCATTCGTGACAGCGTCAGCAGGAAATTACCGCTCCAGCGGTAATCGATGCGCACATTTTTTAGCTGCGGGAAGGTTTTCAGCATCTTGGGCAGGATTTCGGCATCGATATCGGCCGGATCCCGTGCGCCATACGTCACTCCGCCGCCATACAATAAGCGGTTATCCGCCGTCAGCCGAAAGTAATCCAGCAGGTAATTGCAATCTTCGACGCAATGATTACCCGGCAACAGCGCAAGTGCCATATCGGCCGACAGTGGCGCAGTGGTGATGATTTGTGAACCACAGGGCATGCTCAGGCGGCTGAGGCGCGGCTCCAGCTTATCCCCCAAATAGGCATTACCCGCGATGATGACAAAGCTGGCGCTGACTGACCCCTGCGCGGTCTGCACCCGTGCCGGTTCACCATAGGCGATATGGGTGACCACAGAGTGCTCAAACACGCGTCCGCCGTGGCGCCGTATCGCATCCGCTTCGCCGAGGGCCAGATTGAGAGGATGCAGATGCCCACTGCTACGATCCAGCAGCCCGCCGACATAACGCTCGCTGGCGATTTCGCGCCGGATAGCCTGCCTGTCGAGTAACTCAAGCTGTTGATGACCATAGCGTTGCCACAGTTTCTCTTTTTCCCGAAGCGCGTTGAACTGCTTGTTGGTGAGGGCCGCGGCGATCGCACCAGGACGATAATCACAGGCGATGGCGTATTGATCGATTCGGTGGCGGATAATTTCTGCGCCTTCGAACATCATGCTGCCGAGCATGCGGGCGGTATCCGCGCCGTAACGCGCTTCGATCGTATCGATGTCGCGGCTGTAAGAGTTGAGCGCCTGTCCCCCGTTGCGCCCGCTGGCTCCCCAGCCAATACGCGCCGCTTCAAGCACGACCACGTCATAACCGGCCTCCACCAGATGCAATGCGGAGGACAGGCCAGAAAAACCGCCGCCAACCACGCAAACATCGCAGCGGATGGCCTCTTTCAGTGACGGATAAGGCTCATGTGGATTGGCATGGGCGGCATAATAGCTGGCAACATGTTCCGACATGGTTCCTCCGTCTGGCAGTGTCAGAAGGTGGTGGGGGTATGCGCGCTGATGATGCGGCAGACGCGCGTTGACGTATTGCTGAAACTGTGGGGCAGGCCGGTATTGATGGCATAGCTCTGCCCAGCCGTCAGCAGGTAGCTCTGGCCGTTGACCGTCAGCATGATTTCCCCTTCCAGCAGGGTACCGATCTCTTCTCCCTGGTGTTTGATCTTCTCCCCGGTGGTGGTGCCGGGCTGGTAGGTTTCCAGCATCATGGCCAGGCTGCGCGTCGGGTTGCCGTTATGCACCAGCTTCATTGATACGCCTTGGCTGCCGATTTCGATCAGATCCTCCGGTTCAATCACCACTTTGGGTTCATCTGGCCGTTCGGGTTCGGCAAAGAATTCAGACAGTGATAATCCATAGACCTTGAGCAACTTCTGTAACGTACTGATGGCAGGGCTGACTTTGTCCTGCTCAATGGTGCTGATGGCACTGTGGGTTAATCCGGACAGTTCGGCGACCCTGCGCTGCGACAGACCCAAATGTTGGCGGATCTGCGACAGGCGCTTGCCTGGTGCCAAGCTGACTTCGCTCATAGCGGTAGTTCCTTCTGATAGGGACGACAAGCAGAGGTAACACCCGGAACCGGGTACCTGTCTGAGTGATATCGACACCACATGATATCGGTAGTTGGGGCGTTATTGGAAAATATATTGCCCACATTTATCGCCGTACTGGCGGAAAAAATAATGTACACGAAAACGACAGACAACGCCTTTTCGGTCAATATTTTATCAAATTAGCAGCCCGTGGTGAATAATCAAACGCGATTGTAGCATTTGCAAAGCTTTTTTGTTAAGGCCATGTTTAATTCCATGGGTGTTATTTCGAGCACCAATCTCCAGCTCACTTTTCAGAGAATTCAGACCATGTGTTGAACCAATCGGCAAGTGAATGCGAAGGCATTCCCAAAAGCACAACGGCGGGTGATGTATGCAAACCAATAGCGCAGCAGTTGAAAATTTTGCACAGCATAATGAAGAAAGGCGAAGTAGCGCGTTCCAACGGGAGGTGACTCACTATTTGGAACGCCATCCTGCCACACAGTATATCGATATCTTGCTCAATGATTTAAATGGTTCCTTCCGCGGTAAACGTATCCCCATCTCCGGGCTGAAAAAAATAGAAAAAGGCTGCTACTTCCCTGCCTCGGTGTTTGCTATGGATATTCTGGGCAACGTGGTGGAAGAGGCCGGTTTGGGCCAGGAGCTGGGGGAGCCTGACCGGGTTTGCATTCCGGTGCCGGGAACCTTAACGCCTTCAGCTGCAGATCCCGAGCATATCGGCCAGGTATTGCTGACTATGCTGGATGAAGATGGTACTCCCTTTGACGTTGAACCCCGTAACGTCCTGAACCGAATATGGCAGGCGTTGCGCCAGCGTGGGTTATTCCCAGTGGTAGCGGTAGAGTTGGAGTTTTATCTCATCGATCGACAGCGAGATTCAGAAGGCTACCTGCAGCCGCCGTGCTCACCAGGAACGCAAGAGCGCAACGTGCAGAGCCAAGTTTATTCACTGGACAATCTCAACCACTTTGCCGGCGTGCTGAACGACATTGATACGTTGGCACAGATGCAGGGTTTACCGGCCGATGGTGCGGTAGCGGAAGCGTCACCAGGCCAGTTCGAAGTGAATCTGAATCATACCGACAATGTGTTGCAGGCCTGCGATCATGCGCTGGCGTTGAAGCGCCTGGTGCGGCAGGTGGCAGAAAACCACCATATGCACGCCACCTTTATGGCTAAACCCTATGAGGATTATGCCGGTAGCGGGATGCACGTGCATATCAGCATGGTAGACAACGCGGGTAAAAACCTGTTTGCCGAAGCCGATGGCGCGGATTCGGCGCTGCTGAAGCGTGCCTTGGCCGGGATGATCACCCTGATGCCAGCTTCTATGGCGTTGCTGGCGCCTAATGTCAATGCGTTCCGCCGTTTCCAGCCTGGCATGTATGTGCCGGTCCAGGCTTCCTGGGGGCATAACAATCGTACCGTAGCGCTACGTATTCCCTGCAGCGATGTGGATAACCACCGTGTGGAGTACCGGGTTGCCGGGGCGGATGCCAATCCCTACCTGGTGGTGGCCGCGATCCTGGCGGGGATCCTCTATGGGCTGGATACCGAGCTGCCGCTGCCTGAACCGGTAACGGGTAATGGCCTTGAACAGGAAGGCGTGCCCTTCCCGATCCGTCAGAGCGATGCGTTGTACGAATTTGAACATCAGCATGAACTGACCCAGTATCTGGGGGAGCGTTTCTCACGTGTTTATCACGCCTGCAAGATGGATGAACTGATGCAGTTTGAGCGACTGGTGACCGAAACCGAGATCGATTGGATGTTGAAAAATGCCTGAGTCGGCATTCAGTCTTGGTCGATAAGCGGGTTTTCCGTTCAATCAGCAAAAGAATTTGTATAAGAAGGTTTCTGGAGCTTGTCTTCCAGGGGTTTTCTAGGGCAAAATATCCCCATGAAGATAGCCGACGTTTTAACGCGTCGGTTATTTTTTTGCATTTTACGTTATACAAACTGTGAATTTCACACACCAAGCGAGGCCGGACATCGAGCCGGATAGATAAACAGGTTCGTCGCGATCAACCAAAACTTTATGGTCGTGACTCATGAGGATAAGAAAGATGGGGCAATTTTTCACTTTAGCACCGGTGCCCGCCGGTTTCCGCTGCGGCCGCAGCGATTATGGAGCAGTCAAGGCAGTATCGACTCGCTATCCAGCTTCCCTCATCCCCCTTTTAGAATTCAGTCGCACGTTGCGAAGTTTCCCCGCAACCTTAAGTCTTGGCGTGTCTCTTATCCGCAAGGCAGAAGGTAAGGGGGGGCTGCGCGATGTCCGATAACATCATCAGCGCCGCACCAGCCGGCCAGCGCGCTCAACTGCGCAAAACCCTCACTTTGGTTCCGGTAGTCATGATGGGCTTGGCGTATCTGCAGCCTATGACTATCTTTGATACCTTTGGCATCGTCTCCGGCCTGACCGATGGTCATGTCGCAACCGCTTACGCCTTTGCACTGCTGGCGATCCTGTTTACCGCGCTGAGTTACGGCAAACTGGTGCGCAAATTCCCGTCTGCGGGGTCTGCTTACACCTATGCCCAGAAAGCCATCAGCCCGCACGTTGGCTTTATGGTGGGCTGGTCATCGTTGCTGGACTACCTGTTCATGCCGATGATCAACATCCTGCTGGCAAAAATTTACCTGGAAGCGATCTTCCCGGGCGTGCCTTCATGGATCTTCGTTGCGGTGCTGGTAGCGTTGATGACGGCTTTCAACCTGCGCGGTATCAAGCTGGTTGCCAACCTGAACTCGATTATCGTGGTGGTGCAGGTAGCGATTATGATCGTGTTCCTGGGCCTGGTGATCCACGGGATTTCTAATGGCGAAGGGGCCGGCACGCTGGCCAGCAGCCGTCCGTTCTGGTCTGATAATGCCCACGTGGTGCCGATGATTACCGGTGCGACCATCTTGTGCTTCTCATTCCTCGGCTTCGATGGCATCAGTTCGCTGTCGGAAGAAACCAAAGATGCAGAGAATGTGATCCCGAAAGCCATCTTCCTGACGGCGTTGATCGGCGGCATTATCTTCATCGTGGTGTCTTACTTTGTACAGCTGTACTTCCCGGACATCTCGCGTTTCAAAGATCCTGATGCCTCACAGCCTGAAATCATGCTGTACGTCGCTGGCAAGTTCTTCCAGTCGGTGATCCTGGTGATCTCTTGCGTCACGGTACTGGCTTCCGGTATGGCTTCACATGCTGGGGTATCGCGCCTGATGTATGTGATGGGGCGTGACGGGGTGTTCCCAGAGCGTTTCTTCGGCTATGTACATCCGAAATGGCGTACGCCAGCGCTGAACGTGCTGCTGGTGGGAGCGATTGCGCTGTCTGCCGTGTCGTTCGATCTGGTGACCGCGACTGCGTTGATCAACTTTGGTGCGTTGGTGGCCTTTACCTTTGTTAACCTGTCGGTGATTTCGCAGTTTTACATCCGTGACAAGTTGAACCGTACCTTGAAAGATAAGATCAACTATCTGGTTCTGCCGGTGTTGGGTGCGCTGACCGTCGGTGCTCTGTGGATTAACCTGGAGTCCAGCTCAATGACGTTGGGCCTGGTCTGGGCGGCGATTGGCCTGCTGTATCTGGCGTTTGTCACTCGCAGTTTCCGCTTGCCAGTACCACAGGCGAGTGAAGACGTAGCTTAATGTTTCCCCCTCTCCTTTTGGGAGAGGGCTGGGTGAGGGGCTTGATTAACATATGCCCCTCGCCCTGAGTTTTTTCAAAAGAAGAAGCTCAGGCCTTACCCTACCAACTGCTTGCCGTAGTCGAACAACGCTTTCAGCAGGGCCATTTTCTCCTGATCCCCTTCATGCAGGTTATACAACGCTTCCAACTGTAGTAGGTAGTTTTGCACCCGCTCTGCGTTGAGCACGCTCTGGCGATGTTGCAACCAGCGGCGCTGTTCGGCGTCATCCAGCGTTTTGGGGTAATTACGTGCACGGTAGCGGAACAGCAACTCCTTCACCCGGCCATCGTTAAAGGTTAAATCCAACGCCGGCAGATTCTGCGGGTTGGTTTGCTGGATAATCTTCATGGCCGCCCGGTCAGCATCACTGAAAAAGCCGTCATACAGTTTGGCATCCACATCATCAAGCGGCGTGAAAGGTTCCGCTTCGGCAAACAGCGTCACTACTTTTTCCCGTACTTCCGGGTGCTGGCGCAGTACTTGCAGGTTTTGCAGGCAGGCTTGGCGATCAATCCCCAAACGATCGGCATTTTCCGGCAGCAGCGTCTTGGCGGGTGCTAGCACTGGGCACTTGTTGATATGCACCAGTTTGATTGGCACGGGGGTTTGAGCGGCGGCCAGCCGATCGCGGCGAGTATAGAGGCGTTCGCGCAGTTCGTCGGCGCAGAGCTCCAGCAATGGCGTGATATCACCGGCCAAATCACACATGATCACCGCGTTTTTGTTCTCAGGGTGCCAAGCCAGCGGCGCAACCCAACTGGTGTTGCCGCGCGCGGCACCAAACATGCCGGAAACGTGCACTAGCGGAGTCATTTCGGCAATGTCGATCAGCGCGTTCAGTTTGTGCTTATTACGGTGCTGCAACAGATAATCGAACAGCCGCGGCTGCGCCTGTTTGACCAATTTGGCCATGGCAATGGTAGCGTAAACGTCGGCCATGGCATCGTGTGCATTTTCGTGTTCTATGCCGTTGGCGCGCGTCAGATGTTCAAGGCGGAAGCTGGGAAAACCGTCTTCATTCTCTGGCCAGTTGATGCCGCCTGGGCGCAGGGCATAGCAGGCACGCATCACGTCGAGCAGGTCCCAGCGTGAATTGCCGTTTTGCCAGCTGTAGGCGTAGGGATCATAGAAACTGCGATAGAAGATGTTACGGCTGACTTCATCATCAAAGCGAATATTGTTGTAGCCGAGAATACAGGTACCGGGCACGCTGAACGCTTCGTGGATCTGCCGGGCAAACTCAGCCTCGTTCACTCCTTTGGCCAGGGCGTGTTGCGGTGTGATACCGGTGATCATCACCGCTTCAGGATCGGGCAGGTAATCATCAGCCGGAGCGCAATAAACAACCAGCGGCTCTTCGATGATATTGAAATCCATGTCGGTGCGCACGCCAGCAAATTGCGCCGGACGATCCATGGACGGGCTTTTACCGAAGGTTTCGTAGTCGTGGATATAAAATGTGGCCGGTGCCTTGTTGCTCAAAATCGCATCTCTTCATTGGCGTAGGGAATATGCTCCTATTGTAACGGTGCTATAAACGATGCCAAGCAGTGGTTTAGCTTAAACGGAGAAATGCGGGCGATTACGCATTGCGATAGTAGATCAGGCGTTGATGAAAGTAGTTCAGCAGATGAGCAGGCACGCTTGCTTCGGCATTTTTTAACCCAGAAGCGTGCCCATAGCGCTCATTGTAAATAACGCTGAGCGCTAACAGGTCGGTATGGATCTTTTCGCGTTCTTGCTGAGGCAAGCCTTCCAGTTTTTGCACCATGTCTTTCTCCTTGCTCGATAAAACATCATAGGATCGCTGTGGCGGTTTGTCGTTAACCCATTCAGGGAAGAAACGGGTAACTTAAACCAGCGATTAACTGATCTTAGTGATCGACTCTGATGGGTTGTGCAGGTTCTCTGGCCCCAATTTCTTGCTGATCGAATAGAGACTGCTGATAACCAGCAGCCAGAATACGGCACAAAAGATCAGCACGGCTAACCAGACTTTTTTGTTGTAACTCATAATGCCTCCTAGTGAAGAGAGGATGCTATTTACTGAGTGTTAAAGCAGGTTTGGCATCAATACTGTTAATAGAAGTATTTTTAGTATGAATGAGTTTTGCCTTGCTGGTGTTACTAATAAGTGTGTGAGTGTTTCAAAATATTCCTTAAGATAATATTAAGAAAACTAAATTTTTACTCACTCAATAGTTATTTAATTTTCGTTTACATATTCAGGCATACAATCCAGCACATTCAATGCTAAATATGAGTATCCAATATGAAAACGCTTCTGTTAACCGGCGCTACGGGGTTTCTTGGTGGTGCGGTGCTTGAGAAATTACTGAAAGATAATCAAAGTATTAGCTATCTTTTCTTGGTGCGTGCCGAGAATGCGCAACAGGGTTTGAACCGTATTCGTGCGAATATGGAAAAGTTTAATATTGATAAAACCATTCTGGATAAACTCACGCCAGAAAATATTCTGTTAGGTGATTTAAGCGAGCCGACTCATTTTCTGTCCGACACACGTATTAACACTGTGACCCACGTGGTTAACTGTGCGGCTGTCGCTTCATTTGGCAATAATCCGCTTATTTGGAAGGTTAATGTTGAAGGTACCTTGGCTTTTGCACAGAGAATGGCACAGGTTAAAGGGTTAAAGCGTTTCCTGCATGTAGGTACGGCGATGTCTTGTGCACCTGAACCCGGCTCGTTGGTCGCGGAAAGCGCCGAGTTTGAGGAAACGGCAGAACATTTAGTGGAGTACACTCGCTCCAAATCAACGATTGAGCAACTGATGCGACAGACCTGCCAACAACTGCCGCTGGTGATTGCCCGGCCTTCGATCGTGGTTGGCCACACGCGTTTGGGGTGCCAGCCTTCCAGCAGCATTTTCTGGGTATTCAGCATGGCGCTGATGCTGCGCAAATTTATGTGTTCATTGCAGGACAATATCGATGTGATCCCGGTCGATTACTGTGCCGATGCGCTGGTGATGTTACTGAGCCGCGAGACGCTGGATAACGATGTTTATCATATTTCTGCCGGCGAAGAGAGCAGCGTCAGCTTTGCGGATATCGATCGCGCCATTGCCGCCGCGCTGGAGAAACCGCCGGTTGGCGATCATTACGCGCAGGTCAGCTACGAAGCACTGCTGCAAATGCGCAGGCAACTGAAGGATATCTTCGGGCCGTGCAACGAACGCCTGATGCTGAAAGCGATGCGCCTGTATGGCTCGTTTGCCATGCTTAACGTGCGGTTCAGCAATGAAAAAATCCTCAAGCTGGGCATGCCGAAACCGCCGCGCTTTACCGATTACATTGCCTGTTGCGTGCAATCGACCCGCGGGTTGTCGATACCGCAACAAATGGTGGTGGATTTTAAATAATAGGTTAGGCATCGGAAGCGATGCCCGTTTGGCTTACCAGGATGATGATGACCAGAACACGCGGCCCAGCACCACCAGTTGGTCTTTGCGCTTTGGGTAGCTGAGATGCTCATCCTGATACTCTTCGCGGTTCAGTGAGCGGATCACCACGCCGCCATCGGGCTGCTCAATCAGGATCTTGACCCGCAAAAGATTACCGTGACGGATGGCATAGGTTTTTCCTTCGCGGATACGGGTATCGGCCGTGTTGATGCCAACCACATCGCCATCCTGCAAGCGCGGCTCCATACTGGAGCCGGAGATGCGGATAATACGCGCCGCATTCACCGGTACGCCCATCTTATGCAGATAGTAACGGCGGAAGATCAGTGAAAACTCTTCACGATCGACGATTTCATAGCAACCATCACCGGCAGAAAAGTCGATATCCAGCAGGGGGATCTCGACAAACTCTTCCTTGTCTTGATCGGTATCTTCCCATACAACGGGCCTGAGCCGTGCCGGTTGGAAATCTGACTCTGCTGCAACATTGGCAAAAGGGTGTTTCAAGGTTTTTTCATGAAACACATCAAACCAGCCTTTAGGTAAGTTCAGCTTGGCTTCAATGCGCCGGGCGAGGTTATCGCCCAGATTGCGCGAGGATTTTTCACCGGTAATCTGGCTCAGCGTGGGGGCAGAAGATCCCACCAGTATGGCAAATTCATTCTGGTTGGTGCCTTGGCGGGCATAATGCGCCATGATATCGCGCAGATTATTGCGCCTGATTTCTTTGGTTTCCATCGGCAGATGATCGCACCCTTTAGCAAAAAGGTAAATCCTTCGGCGGCAGAATTTCAGCCTCGTATTAGCGTTAAGCTAAATGCCGTTATGATTGATGGTCATGCAGACAAACACCGTTGATCTTCAGCAGTTGTACGCAAGTGTTTTTCATCCACTAGAATAAAATTTTGAGGCATCGTCGGTGAAAATAACGTGCGTTTAGACAGAGAGATCTCTTCTTTTGAGCGCCTGATATACCGCCACTACCGCATCGTTCATGGTGTGCGTATCGGGCTGGCGTTTGTCATTACCTTTCTTTTGCTGCGCTTGCTCAAGGTGCCGGAAGGCATCTGGCCGCTTATTACGCTGGTGGTAGTGATGGGGCCGATCTCTTTTTGGGGCAATGTGCTGCAGCGCGCGTTGCAACGCGTCTCTGGCATGCTGCTGGGGGCGGTTTTTGGCCTGATTGCGCTCTATCTCGAATTTCATTCGCTGCCGCTGATGCTGATCTGGTGCGGCATCGTGATGTTCTTCTGTGGCTATCTGACGTTGGGTAAGCGGCCTTATATGGCGCTGCTGATCGGCATTACACTGGCGGCAATGTGTGGTGCGGGGGCGGAAAATATGCCGATTGCCCTGTGGCGCGGTGGCGATGTGATTTTAGGTTCGATCCTGGCGCTACTGTTTACCAGCATCTATCCACAGCACGCGTATATGTTCTGGCGCATGCAGATGGCCGACTGCCTGCAGTCGATAGGCCAAATCTATGGTGCTTATTTGTCACCGAATATGCTTGAACGGCCCCGTCTGGAAACCCGGATGAAGCTGCTGTTGGCCGACGTGGTTAAGCTGCGTGGGCTGCTGTTACCGGCCAGTGAAGAAACCCCGATTCCTGAACAGGTATTCGAAGCGGTACAAACCCTGACCCGCAATCTGGTGTGTACGCTGGAGTTGCTGGTGGGGGCTTACTGGGCTTCGCGCGAGACCCGCTTTACCATGCTGAATGCCAAAACTCTGCGCAGTGCGCAATTGCTGACGCTGCGTTCGATCGAATCGCTGGTGGATATGATGCGCTACGGCGAGCAGCGGGAAGCAGCTGGAGAATGGCGAGAAACCGCAGCCGAACTGCGCGCCCTGATGCAGGAGGCCAGCGCCGAGCGGCCTTGCGAGGCATCGATCTGCGGTTATATCTGGCTGAGTATGGAATTGGCGCAGCAGCTCGAGGAATTGAGCGATTTGCTCAAGGTGTGTACTGCGCGGGTGCGGGAATAAGGGGTCAGATCATGAAGCGCGCGCATCGGGTTTTGGCTGGGGCGCTAAAGTGGGTAAGATAGGCCAATGAGAGTTGTGTCTGACGGGCACAAACCTGTATCTTGGTGTGATAGCGGCCCGTCAGCAAATGAATCTGTGTATTACTAAAGCAAGGGTATAAAGATGGATAATGCAAATAAGCCGAGTTTCCAGGACGTTCTAGAGTTTGTGCGTATGTTCCGCCGTAAAAACAAGCTGCAGCGCGAAATTACCGACAACGAAAAGAAAATTCGTGACAACCAGAAACGTGTACTGCTGCTCGACAACCTGAGCGAGTACATCAAGCCTGGTATGAGCATTGAAGACATTCAGGGCATTATTGCCAATATGCGCAGTGACTATGAAGATCGTGTGGATGATTACATCATCAAAAACGCCGATCTGTCCAAAGAACGTCGTGATTTGTCCAAAAAGCTGAAGGCGATGGGCGAAGTGAAGTAATTATCTCCCGCGCAGGGCTGGCATTTTTCCAGCCCTCGCTGTTTCTGTTTCCTCCTTAATGCCCGCCAGCATTTGCGCCACCAAACCTGGTCACGATGATCGTGTTACGCATTGATTTTTCAAGCGGGCATAGCAAATCAGCCCGGACCCGCTACGCTTAGAGTATCGTCTTGCAGCAAACCTTCTGGTTATTGTTCTGGCGCGGTGCGGTGGTTGAGCACTATTGCCGCTGTTTGTGATCAATCATGTTTAAAGCAGTCTGATATTGATAATTTTTATGCAAAATAAAAATGGTATTTTATTCGATAGATGAGCCATTCATTTTTAGCTATGTTGCGATGACGTAGCCTGGGAAAGGGGAACAGGTTCCTTTTATGACAGAACAACAACTCACCGCATTGCTCAATCTGGACGACAGCGTTCATCCTCCTCGCGTGTTGGCACGTGGTGATTGGGTACTTGCGCATTATCGCCTACTGGAGCCGGGCGTCAGACAGTTGCAGAGCCGTTTGCCCGGCGATGTGGTGTTTGATCTCAGCCAATTGGGCGTTCTTGATACGGCTGGCGCCAAGCTACTGGTTGATCTGCTTGGCAGCGAACGGATACTCAATCTCAGCCAGACGGCGCCTTCCCTGCCTGCCGAACGCCGTGTTCTGCTCGAAACCGTAGGCCGTTCCCTGCAAGGGTTTGAGCCTTCAGAGACGGAGAGCCCTCCGGGGTTGCTGGTTGAACTGCTGGCCAATATCGGCCAGTCGATGGTCAGTTTCTGGCAAAATTTTATCGATCTGCTGGGGTTCATCGGCCTGACTCTGCAAGCGCTGTTTGGCAGCCTGTTACGCCCTGCGCGCTGGCGGCTGACGTCGTTGGTGGCCAATATTCAGCAGATCGGTCTCAATGCTGTGCCCATCATTATGCTGCTGACTTTCCTGGTGGGGGCGGTGATCGCCTTCCTGGGCTCAACGGTGCTGGCCACTTTCGGTGCCGGTATTTTTACCGTCCATCTGGTGGTGTTCTCCTTCCTGCGCGAATTTGCCGTACTGCTCACCGCGATACTGATGGCGGGCCGCACCGCCAGTGCCTTCACCGCCCAGATTGGCCTGATGAAAGCCAATGAGGAAATCGACGCGCTCCAGGCATTGGGGCTGAATCCGGTGGAAATGCTGGTGCTGCCGCGGGTGCTGGCGCTGTTGATTGCGCTGCCGATGCTGACGTTTATCGGCATGATTAGCGGGATCTTTGGGGGGGCGGTGGTGTGCGTCTTGACGCTGGATATCTCACCCACCATGTTCTTGACCATCATGCAGAGCAGTGGTGGATTACAGCACTTTCTGGTTGGCATGAGCAAGGCTCCGGTCTTTGCTTTCCTGATTGCGATTATCGGCTGCCTGGAAGGGTTCAAAGTTAGCGGTAGCGCCGCTTCCGTGGGGGCGCATACCACTTCCAGCGTGGTACATTCAATCTTTGTGGTGATCCTGCTTGATGCTGTCGCCGCACTGTTTTTCATGGAGATGGGATGGTGAACCAAGCAGCCCCTGAAGCCATTATTCGCATTCGTAAATTGCGTAACTGTTTTGGCAAACAGTGTGTTCACGAGGATCTTGATCTTGACGTACGGCGTGGGGAGATCCTCGGTGTGGTCGGCGGTTCCGGTACCGGTAAATCGGTCCTGCTGCGTAGTATCGTGGGCCTGCGCCGCCCGACGGCCGGGCAGATCCATGTTTTTGGCGAAGACTTGATGGCACTTTCCGGCGAACGTCGTTCCGCGCTGGAAAGGCGATTTGGCGTTCTGTTCCAGCGTGGTGCGCTGTTCAGTTCGCTAACGGTCACTGAAAACGTGGCGTTACCGCTGATCGAATATGCTGGATTGCAACGCAGCGATGCTGAGAAACTGGCGCAGGTGAAGCTGGCGTTGGCAGGTTTACCCGCCAACGCAGGCAACAAGTACCCGGCATCACTTTCTGGTGGCATGGTGAAACGTGCGGCGTTGGCCAGAGCCTTGGCGCTGGATCCGGAGATTCTGTTTCTGGATGAACCCACTGCCGGGTTGGATCCTATCGGTGCGGCGGCCTTTGACAGCCTGATCCGCACGCTGCGCGATGCGCTGGGGCTGACGGTGTTTCTGGTCACTCACGATCTGGACACCCTCTACACCATTTGTGACCGGGTTGCCGTGCTGTCGCAGAAAAAAGTGCTGGTGGTTGATACGTTGGACGTTGTCGCCGCCACGGATGATGCCTGGATCCAAGAGTATTTCCATGGCCCGCGTGGGCGGGCAGCGCAACAGGCCGTAACGAACATACGAGAGAGGCAATAAGAAATGGAAACCCGTGCTCACCATGTACTCATTGGTCTGTTTACTCTCATTATCTTCAGCGCCGTGCTGTTGTTCAGCCTGTGGCTGACCAAGGCCGGCAGCGATCGTCAGTTCAAACTGTACGATGTGGTGTTCAATGAAGCCGTCAGCGGCCTTTCACAGGGCAGTTCGGTGAATTACAGCGGGATCCGCGTGGGGGAAGTGGTGCAACTGCGGTTGGATAAAGACGTGCCGAGCAAAGTCTGGGCACGCATCCGCGTGGCTGCTTCGGCACCGATCCGCCAGGATACGCAGGCCCGGTTGGCCGTTGCCGGCATCACCGGTACTTCCAATATTCAACTGAGCAGCGGCAGCGAGGCCAGCCCGTTGCTGGAAGGGCAGAATGGGGAGATTCCGGTGATTATCGCCACGCCATCACCATTGAGCCAGTTGCTCACCAATGGTGAAGACTTGGTCACGAACATTAATGAGGTACTGATACGCCTCAATCAGGTACTGACGCCGGATAATCAGCAGCGTTTGGCCAGCACGCTGGATAATCTGGAGAAGATCACCGGCACGGTGGCTGGGGAGCGTGAGGATATCCGTACGGTAATACAGCAGTTGGCGCTGCTCACCAAACAGGGCAATGATACGTTGGCGCAAACCAATCGTCTGGTACGCAATGCCAACGGTCTGCTCGACGGGCAGGGCAAGCTGCTGGTCAGTAACGCGGCCAAAACCATGGCATCGTTGGAACAAACCAGCGCTCTGCTGAATAAGCTAATCAGTGAAAACCAAAGCTCGCTGAGTAATGGGATGCAAGGGTTCAACGATCTCGGCCCGGCGGTTGATGAATTGCGCAGAACGTTGGTGGCATTGCGCAGTGCCATGAATCGCCTGGAAGAAAACCCGTCAGCCTTGCTCAGAGGCCGTGAACGTACCAAGGAGTTTACACCACAATGATTGACTTCAGCCTGATCTATGCCCGCTACCGCCGTAACGTTTTACGGCTGCTAGCCCTGATACTGTTTATGCCGCTGGCGGCCTGCACTATTTTGCCGGAAAGCCCGGTGTTGCAGGTCTATCTGTTGCCCGCGCAGCCTGCGGCCGGTTCTGGCAGCGGGCAGGCGTCTGGTCAATCGTTGCGTATCGTCCAGCCGACCACCAACCAGTTCCTGAATAGCTCGCGGATTGCCGTTCAGCCGCAGGGGGCGGAGATCACCTCTTTCTCCGGTTCGCGCTGGAGCGATCCGACACCGCTATTGCTGCGTAATCGCTTGATTCAGGAATTCCGTGCCGATGGCCGCTTCCTTTCTGTGAGCAGTGATGAAGATAATGTGCAGGCCGACATTGAACTGAACGGCGAGCTGTTGTCATACCAAGCGGTATACAGTGGTGATAGCGGAGAAGTGGTGATCCGTTTTGACGCGCGTTTGGTACGCACTTCCGATCGTCGGGTGATCACCAGCCGCAGTTTTGCCGTCCGGCAGGCGATAAATGGCAGATCTATGGATCAGGTCGTGCAGGCATTCGGCCTGGCCAGCGATAAACTGGCGGCACAGATGCTGAGTTGGACGCATCAGCAGACGGTAAACTTTCCTGTAAGATAACGGTTTATAAAGCGGTTTGAATAAAATGCCCGGTAGATGTGTATCGGGCTTTTTTATGCCTAAGGCCTGGTTTTTATCAAGCCGATAAGCAAGTGTTTATGAGGGAAACGAGATCCCACGCCCACTATTTAACCTCTATTCGTTATTTTTACATATCTAACAGGGTATTACCTTAATGGCTTCGATTTCCCCATTATGAGGTATGCTCCATGCTTACAGTCGGCTACAAAAAAGTCATTGCTATGCTCTTGTTTACGGTCATGGGGAGTGCCCATGCCGTAGAAGAGCTGAATAGTACTCGTAGCGGTTTTGGCCAAGCCATGGCGGCACGGGATGTAGAAGGTATCGCACAGTTTTTTGATGAAGAAGGCATTCTGGTTAAGCAGGACGGTTCTCTGGCTAAAGGACGAACTGAGATCAAAGAAGGATTTCGCGAGATACTGGCGGATAAAAATAGGCGTGTTAGGAGCGTTCCTGATTCATCCACTACCGTACAGAATGGCGATATCATTTTAAGAAGCGGCCGCTGGCAGCTGATCGATATTAACGGAAAGGTGCACGAAGAGTGGTTTGCCAGTGAGGTATTTCGTAAAAACGCGCAGGGTCAATGGGTTTATTTGATAGATAGCCCTTATAACAAACTACCCAATTAAGATTGGCCAAAATGCCAATGCACCTTGGCTGGGTGCATTGGCTGATGTACAAATTCAGACGTATAAGCTACTTACTGACCGGCAGTGTAACCTCGGGTAGTTTAAAACCATAGCGGCTCAACGGCGTGAGAATGATCGAGGTCGGGTTGCCGCTAATGGCAAGCCGTTTGGTCTCGCCTGCCAGCAGATAGTAATTCTCCAGTGGAACGATCTTATTCCCAGGCAATAAGGTGAGCTGTGGCGCTAAGCGGATAACATGCTTGCCTGGGTTGGTTATCACCAGTTGTTGCCCTTCAACACTGAACTTCAGGTCTTCCCAAGGGGTTTTGGTCTGAGCAACAGAACTCGGCTGCACGATAAACCCGATATCCTGGCGGATAGGCATTTTGGCGCTGTTATCTACCGCCTGGTTGACCCCCTCAAACGAGGCTTTCAACAGCACCTCATGGGTCAGTGGCGCACCTTTTTTCAGCACAAAATTGACTTGCTGGCTTTGATCGGCATCGATACGGGTGATCGGCGGCGAAATCAGGATCTGTTTGCTGAGGTTACCGCCATCCAGATCAATCAGCTTGGTCACCAGTAACAATGGCGCTGAAGAGGTATTCTGAATGTTGAAGCTGACTCGGCCTTCGCTTTCATTCAGGATAATGCCGGTGCTTTCCAGCTTGAATGAAGCCTGTGCAGGAGTAACCATCAGCAGTGAAACCAATAATCCCAGCCCGAGCAGGACGGATAACAGGAGCGGAGGGTGTGCATTTTTTCTGCTCGTTATAGACATAGTAAACCTCACGATGTGTAAACAGAACTCGTTTTAAGTGTAATCCCTGATAATAAGAAAAACAGGGACGGGAATAATTAGCGACAAATCGCTTCAGAGACTTCGTATAACGCGTTGGCGTCGAACTGGGTTGGGGCTTGATAATCGACCAGGCATTCACTCTGATTCATTGCTTTGACGCGCAACGGTTGGCCGATATCGTCATTGGTCAGCATCACGTTCCCATCGCCGATCACGGTGCCCATAAATTTGCCGTTGCCGTTCAATACCGTTGCGCCAACGGGGAGTGCGGTACCCGTGGTATCGCGGATGGTCAGCAGCAATTGGCGGGTTTCGGTTACCGTAAAGCTCTTGCTGGCAACCGAACCGCGCGCCAGTGCAAAATCGGCGGTCGTGCTGTTCAGCCTGATATTCAGTGGCAATGTTTTGGTATCAATCTGCGCGGTTGCTGTCGTATAAGGTTGCAGCGCAGGCAGAATAGCCTTGCCGGAGCGATTGGTCAGGGTCGCACCGCTGCCAGGAGCCTGCACGCGCAGATTGCCCTGCTTGGGAATGTCGACAATCGCAAACGTATCTCCTATCGCTTGTGGCGATGTCGCCACGTTGCCGTTGGCGTAGGCCATGGCACCACTGGCTGACAGCGAAACGGAGCGGCTCTGGTTAGACGACTGTGATACCCCGGTGGCTAATTGAGCGTAAGGCGTACGCAAGTTAGCACTACCGCTGACGCGTTGCTGATTTTCTGAACCTGTTACACCCACCGAATAGCCACGGTTTTCCCCCCAGCGGCCTTGATAGGTGGAGCCCATAGACAGGGTATTATCCACTTGCTGTATCCGACTGTTCAGTGTCCCCTGGCCCAGTGGCAACGACAGGCTGGCATACGCCGACTGGCCGAAAGCGGAGGATTGCAGACTGAGACTCAAAGTCGCATTGCCCCAACGCTGGCTGCTGGATAACGTATGGGCAATATCACTGTCGCCATTGCGATAATACTGATTATGCGAAGCCACATAGGAGAACGCCCCCCAGCGTGGATGTGCCCAGGTAATGGCAGCACTGGTGGCATTACGCAATGACTGGGCGGCAGGATCCTGACGATAGGCGAAGCCACTGAGTGCGTCATCCGCGGTCAGATAATCCTCTGAACGGTAAAGTGTGGACAGGGAGGTAGAGACATTTACCCCCAAATGGGCTTGGGCCTGCAGATCCAACTGATAACCTTGCCGGTTGTCTTTACCCCGGGCATAGCCGACCCCGCCACCCACCCAGCCGCGTTCCGTTCCAGCGTAGCTGCTTTTCATCACCAGGTTTTGGTATTCAGACGACAGCAACCCACCGGTTGTCGCCCGCTGGCGGCTGGCGGGGCTGAAAGCCAGTTCACCCGTAAGCAAAAGTGGAGCATCCGTGGGCATATCTGCCGTCGCGTTAGGGTTGCGATAACGCCCGAGCCCCAGTTGGTAGCTGCTGGCTTCCTGATAGGCATTGATGTCCAACGCGTTGGTTACAGAGAAACGCTGCCTGCGGCCATCTTCTTCGATGATCTCGACGTCTGCCGGGATGCCATTGGAAAAGTTGCTGATGTTACTCAGCGAGAACGGCCCTGGAGCGACGACGGTACGGTAAATGGTGCGTCCACGCTGGCGGATTTCGACGGTGGCGTTGGTATTTGCGACGCCTTTAATCGGCACGATCAATTGTGAAGCACTGAACTGTGCGCTGTCGGAATAGAGTTGTGCGCCGAATAGTGGCAGACCAGAGAAGGAGTCACTATTGCTGCCGAACTGACCGAGTTGCAATACTGATTTGAGCGATTCCACAGCACGTAAGGCTGAGGTTTCCTCGGAGGTGTAACGGCTATTGCCCAGGCCGCTGGAGACGCTGCTGCGGTTGCGCACTACCCAGTTACTGAGGTTGACGCCAGGCTCAAATAGCCCCTGGAAAAAGCGCAGATCGGCGTTGTTACCAGAAATTTGCTGACCGAACAGGTTATAGTTGAGCAGCAGAGCATGCCCACCGTACTGAAAATCGCCCTGTTCAGGATCAAAAGCTTCTTCGGGCAGCATCAACTCCAGACGGAACTGCCCAGGGTAGGTTCTGACCAGAGCAGTAGGCCATAGTGTGCTCAGTTCTTCACATTCTGAGGCGAGCTTGGGCTGGCGAAGTTTCAGGGCAACCAACAGCGCATTATCAACGCAAAGTTGTCCGTCAGCGTTAAAACGCGCATCGACGGTATAGGAGCGAGCTGCATTGATCTGAATATTGACGGTATTAACGCCAGGAAGGAAACGGGCTTCTTTACCAAAGAATTCGGCAACATCGGCCGTATAGCCGAGAGCGGCTAATGTTTTAAGATCAAATTCCGGGCTCTTTTCATTCGCAGCTTTACTAATAGCGGGCAATAATAGACACGCTGATATTAACGAATAAAACGAGACACGCAACGTTGTCATTCTGGTGCTCCAGTAAACCATTACCGTCAGATAAAGTGATAAAATAAGATGGGGAATAAATAGCGGGTACAGAATGCTGTGCCCGAAAAATTAATTCGTAAACCGATGATTAAATGGCGAAGGAAAAGTTTATCGTCATTGAGCCGTCAATCATGGAACTATCTGTTACCGGGCCGTTCATGGTAGCCGTGCTGGCTAATACCGGGATAATACGCATATCGGCGGTAAATACTCGCCCGGCGACAGGAACAGCATTAGTATCGGACCAGCCATAACGGTTAGTGGAACCAAGGAAATAACCGATACCTGCTGGCGCAGCGGTTAATGTTGAAGAACCTTTTGCGCCGTAATATATCGATCTAGCGACGCCGTCAACAAAGCCATTACGCATTGAAACGGTATAATAACCGATCTTGCCCGTTCCGTTGATATAACCCAACCCAAAGTTGGTGAGGTTTGGCGCAGTTTGGCTGGCCGTTGCTGCCCGGTTATCAGTTGAAGTGATGCTGAGATAGGTCTGTGAGTCGCAGGTCACACTCCAGGTTTTGGTCATTGGTGCCAACGACGTTGTGGCACTGGCTGACACCAGGGAAGAAGACAGTTTACCCAGGTCATAAACGCCGTTATCAGGTGCGGCAACGGTGCAGGTGGGAATATCAATACTCCCTTGAACCTTGAGTTCTGCCGTAGTTTCTGCAGCCTGAGCATTCGCCACTGTCAGCATGACAGATGGCAGCACGGCGAGGGCAATAAGGTGTTTTTTCATAACAAAATAAAATCCAAGTCAATTGAGTGCTGATAGTTCAGGTCGTTGCCCGCCATGGGCGGGCAACTCTGTCTGGATTAGATGCCGTAGGCAAAGTTCAGCGTCATCGAACCGTCGATAGTGGTGTCATCAGTAATCGGGCCGTTCATGGTGGCAGAGCTTGCCAGTACTGGGCTAACGGTGATGTCAGTAACGAAGATCTTACCGCTTTTTTGGGTGTTGGCTGTTGCTGTAGCCCAACCGGAACGCTGACCGGTAGTGATGTTTGCCGTAGCTGCCGGGGTAAAGGTGGCTGAGGCAGAAGTAAACAGGCTGGAAGCCACGCCATCTACGGTGGCATTTTGCATTTGTGCGGTGTAGTAACCGATTTTCCCGGTACTGTTAACCATCCCCATGCCAAAGTTGGTGGCAGCTACCGCGCTGGATGAGGCCGCACGGTTATCTACCGGTGCAAAGTTCAGGTAGGTTTCTGCATCGCAAGTAACCGTCCAGGTTTTGGTCATCGGAGTCAGCGCGGTAGTTGCCGCCGGCTTGATCATGGTGGCAGACAGTTTGCCAAAGTCATAGATGCCATCATCAGGGCCTGCCACAGTACAGGTTGGAACGGTCAGTTCACCGATAACTTTCAGCTCTGCAGTTGGGGCGTTAGCGTGAGCGTTTGCCATGGTCAGCAGCAGGGTTGATAATGCAGTTGCGCTAATTACGTGCTTTTTCATAAAACAAAAATCCATATCATGATGTTAATAACAACGTGTTTGGTTTTATTTGCTTGTTAATATTGGCAATATAAAACCGTTAATAAAAATTGACGGCATACATTCCATCAATTCTTGTTATTAATGGGTTTTCCCCATTAAAAATTCTAACCGCGCGAGGCGAGCGGGTTATGTATTAGAGTCAGTGAGGTTATTCTGTGAATCGTTGAGTTTTTTAATCTTTCCGTAGAGGTCAATTAATCTCAGTTAGGGTTCCCATAGCTGTATACTATACTCGTCATACTTCAAGTTGCCTGAGTGTTGGCTACGCCCTCTCGCAGCAGCCACATAGTGATCTATGCCTCTGGCGGCTCGGGCTTGCCGTCTACATGCAACTCAAATTATGTAGAGTATAGTAATCTCTTGCTTCTGATGATTTCTATCTTGGTTATAGAGTAACTGACTAAAACGGTTAGCAGGTATACATTCTTTCTATTGAAAGAATATAGACGCTGTCATGCTCATATTGCTCACATTGAATAAATACGCTGTTCTTTTGATGCGGCGACTATAAAAGCTTTTCTTATCGCTGAGGAGATATTTTTTTGTTTCACGTGATGCTTTATTTGAATGTGTAACAGGAGAGATTTTTTTGAAAACAATGAGATAGGTTATTTTTTGTCAGAAAATATGTGGTGTAAAAAATGACTAAAAAACGATTTTTATAGAAAAAAAGTGCATAACCCTAGTAAAGGTATGGATAAAAATACGGGGTTAGCGGTCAGTGAAAGGATTTTCGGCTGCAACTTAACCAGGTTTCGGCTTGGAAAAATTGATTGAGATCAAATAATGCAAAATCCGCAAGAATATTTCTTCTATCATTCTGATTTTAAAAAAATAAAAAATACTGAGTAACTCCATCGCTTGAGATGGCGGCGTTTTGTCCCTTACCGTTGAGCAAAAGCTCAAGGCAAGCGCGAATGCTCGTTGCGGAGAGGGGGGAGGTCGCAGTATCAGGCAGATTTGTGCCGCAAGCAGCTGGCTTTGTCAGCAGTCTGAGGACATCTTGCGGATGCCCTGATTTTAGCCCACAACAAAAAGCGTCTATCACCCCGTGGCAGGCAGAAGGCGACGTATTAATTCCCTCCCACCGACGAGCGCTGTTGCCATAGCCAGCACCCCGAGAAGCAGTGAGATACCATAAAATGTTTCGCTATAGCCGAAAGCAGCAATCGCTGGGGTGCTGAGCCAAGGGGAAAGGAACTGACCAAGAAAGATTGAGGTGGTTAACATGCCTCCTACCAGGCCCCGGTGCCGTTCTGGGGCCAGGTTGAGCGCAATGGCGACGAAATTCGGCGAGACCATGGCGTAACCTGCGCCGATAGCGGCGGCACCCGCAAAGATTATCCAGGGTTTCATTCCACAGCCGACGAGCATAAATCCCAGGGCCAGCATGGTATAGCCCAGGCTGTAATTGCCGTAGAAGCCGATCGTGCGCTTCATTCGCGCATAGAGCAAAGCCGTGCAACCGCCTGTCAACATCAACGCCCCCAAGGCTGAACCGGTCATCACGGCGCTGTTATAGCCTTGTACCTTGAAGAAAAAGGGGAGCTGTGTCGGTATGACGAAAAAGAGCATATTGGTCAGCATTTGCAAAAGGGCCAGGGTAAGAATGAGCCATTTCCAGGCCCGGCGCCCTTTGTTTCCCTGCATTTTGGTACGCGGTGCCGATCTGACGGGTTCGCTAATCGCCACCCACATCAGCGGCAGGAAAAAGGCCGCTAAGCCGTAGATGGCGAATGGCAACCGTGGTGAGATCGCCGCCATGTACCCGGCCAGTGAGATAAACAAAAAACCACCGAAATTGCGTGCCGACACCTGTAGCCCCACCAGGTCACTGCGTTGGTCGCCGGTGAAGTAGTCGCCAATCAGAGCGGTTCCCGCTGTCATGATGAGTGCCACGGCGATCCCCAGGGCCAGGCGACTGGCAAAAATCGCCGGCAGGCTGGGCAGGTAGAGGCCGGCGCTGCCGGTGATGATGAACAGGATAACGCCGATCAGGAGCATTCTGCGTCGCCCAAAGCGATCGGCGAACATACCTGCCAATGGGGCGCAGAGCACCACGCTAAGAGAGGGGGCGGGCACCAGAAGGCGTGTCAGTATTTCCGCATGGGGGGCGTCTGAAAAGGCGGCCTCGAGCCCTGCCAGCGCAGGGCTGATCGTTGCATTCGCCATAACGGTCAGGCTTGCCGCCAGCAAAAGAGCGATGGCCCGCTGATCTCGCCAGACGGATGTTGGAGCAGGAACGGGGTCTTGTTTCATGAACTGTTTTCCTCTTGCATGAATTTGCGTGTTAATGCATCGTACAAGTTCAAGTCAACTTGAGGTCAAGCATGAAAATCCTGGATATCGGCGAGGTGGCGCAGCAATCTGGCGTATCGCCTTCGACACTGCGCTATTACGAAGAGATCGGCCTGATCGCGTCTGTCGGGCGGAACGGCCTGCGGCGGCAGTTCAAGACAGACGTCCTGTTGCGGCTTTCCTTGATTGCCCTCGGTAAGTCTGCCGGTTTTTCGCTGGTTGAAATTGCCAGCATGTTTGGCAAGGATGGATTGCCGGATCTGCCGCGTGGGAGCCTGCATGCCAGAGCGGATGAGTTGGAACGCCAGATCTGCAATCTTACGGTGTTGAAAAACGCGTTGCGGCATGTTGCCGATTGCCCGGCACCCTCACACCTGGAGTGCCCGACATTCCAGCGCTTACTTGCGACGGCAAGTCATCGTAAAAAGAGTCAAGCCAAATAAGAAAACTGAAGGCTATCGCAGCACTAGGCTACCGTAGCCCCCGCGTTATCCAACGGGGGCTGTGGGAGTTACTCGTCAGCTAACATGAACATGCCGAACGGATGGATTTGCAGGTAATAACTGTCTCCCGGTTCCGGTTGCAGTTGGGTAGCGTTAACCTGCAACAGCAGCGACTGATCGTGCCAATTCACCAGCACTTCGTATTGCGGCCCCATATAGGCCACTTTGCTGATGGTGCAGCGTT
This sequence comes from Serratia sp. MMO-28, assembly GCF_037199905.1. Lineage (NCBI taxonomy): Bacteria > Pseudomonadati > Pseudomonadota > Gammaproteobacteria > Enterobacterales > Yersiniaceae > Serratia > Serratia sp. MMO-28. Next base: position 32,873 of record NZ_JBBCVB010000004.1, on the reverse strand, counting down.
GGCTGGGTTCGCCGTGTTGGCTGAGCGTGATCGCCTCGGGACGCACGCCAACCGTACATTCCTGCAAGCCAGAGGCAAAACCGTGCGGGCGTGGCACCTGATAGCCGAAGATCTCAACGCCGCTGCTGGTGACCTTGGCCGGGAAGATGTTGGCATCACCCATAAAACTTGCCATAAAGCGCGATGCCGGATAGCGGTACAACGTTTGTGGCGCCCCGAGCTGCATGATTTCCCCTTTGTTCATCACCAGCACACTGTCTGAAACGGCAAAGGCTTCGCTTTGATCGTGCGTGACATACAGTGAGGTGATATGGAACTGTTGCTGCAACTCACGGATTTTCTCGCGCATGCTACGGCGTAGGTTCGCATCAAGGTTACTCAAAGGCTCATCGAACAGCAGGACTTTGGGTTTCAGGATCAGCGCTCGCGCCAGGGCAACGCGCTGCTGCTGGCCGCCGGAGATCTGATCGACATAGCGTTCTTCAAAACCTTCCAGATCGACCAGCATGAGTGCTTCACGCACCCGATCGCGGATCTCAGCCTTGGGCCGACCGAGCATCTTCAAGCCGTAACCGATGTTATCCCCCAGCGACATATGTGGGAACAGCGCGTAGGACTGGAAGACCATACAAATATCACGCTGCTGAATGGAGCGATCGGTCACGTCTTCGCCATCGATAAAGATCTGCCCGCTGCTGGGCTTTTCCAACCCGGCAACCAGGCGTAATACCGTGGTTTTGCCACAGCCGGAAGGGCCAAGCAGTGTCACCATTTCACCGCGTGGAATCGCCAGACTCAAATCGCCAATCACGGTGTGGTTGCCAAAGCGTTTGGCGACGTTTCTCAGTTCAACAAAGGGTTTTTTATCTTGATTGTCAGACATGTTGTTCATCCTTATGCGCCGCACTCAGGCCGCATTCCGGGCTTTGGAACGCGCCACCCGCGCTTCCCCAACCAGGGCATCAAACAGGAAAATAATCGCCAGCATCACGACGATCAGAATCGAACCATAGGCAATTGCCACGCCATATTCACCGTCCTCAACCCGGTTGAGGATGTAGGAGGTAGCGACGCGCGTATCCGGTGTAACCAGGAAAATAATGGCGCTGACGGTGGTCATGGCACGCACGAAGCTGTAAACCAACGCCGAGAGGATCGCCGGGCGCAGCAGCGGCAGCAGGATATACAGCACGGTGCGCAGTGACCCGGCGCGCAGGCTGAGCGAAGCTTCATCCAGCGATTTGTCCAACTGCCCCAAACCGGCGATACCCGCACGTATCCCTACCGGCACGTTGCGCATCACCATGGAGATAATCACGATCGCTGCGGTGCCCGTCAGGTAAACCGGCGCACTGTTGAACGCCAGAATGTAGGACACCCCGGCGACGGTGCCCGGCACCGCGAAGCACAGCATGGTGCTGAACTCGATGACCTTTTTACCGCTGAACTGCTGGCGCACCACGATGTAGGCAATCAGCAGGCCAAAGATGGCAGTAATCGGAGCGGCAATCCCGGCATACAACAAGGTATCCAGCAGAGAAGGCCATGCGCCATCGCTGAATCCTTGGCCGAACAGCTTGCTGAAGTTGTCCAGCGTCAGGGTGTAATCCACCCCCCAGTTGACGGTGAAGCTGCCGTAGAAAATGCTGCCGTACAGCAACAGGTTAAAGGCGATCCATACGTACAGCATCAATGAAACGCCCCACACCAGCAGCGTTGGCAGCGGCTGCACGTCACCATGGTTTGATTTGCCGGAAATGGTCACGTAGGAGCGTTTACCGATCCACATATACTGCACACAGAACACCAGCAATGAGAACAGCAGTAAGATCACCCCTAAGGTACTGGCGGCCTGATAATCCAACTGTGCGCCGGTGATATAGAAGTAGATCTGCGTTGCCAGTACGTCGAAGTTGCCGCCTAACACTAACGGGTTGCTGAAGTCGGCCAACGACTGGACGATAACGATCAGGAACGAGTTAGCCAGCGCCGGTTTCAGCAGTGGCAGGAAGACCTGCGTGAAGGTCTGAAAACGGTTGGCGCGCAGCGTGTAGGACGCTTCCTCCAGCGAAGGGTGGATGGTCTTGATGGCACCGTCGAGGATCATAAATGACATCGGGGTAAAGGCCAGCACCTGCGCCAGCCAGATACCGGTAAAACCATACAGCCAGTTGGTATTGGTCAGCCCGAACCAGGTCACCATAAACTCGGTAATGTAGCCGGAGCGCCCCATCATCAGGGTAACGCCCAACCCGACGACAAAGGGCGGCGTGACGATAGGCAGGATCGAAAAGATGCGGCCAATCAGCGCTGAACGGCGGGCAATGCGCGTGGTATAAATCGCCAGCACCATACCGAAGAAGGTGCAACCTATTCCAACGGCGGCAGAAAGCAGGAAAGAGTTCCAGATCACCTGCAAAATATGCGCTTGCCCAAGAACCTGCATAAATCCTAACGGGGCGAAGGCACCGGCATCATCGGTGAACATCGGAATAAAAATGGCGATGCTGGGGTAAATGATAAACAGGGTGATGAGCGCAATCACCGCCACCAATGATCCCAGCACGAAGCGATCACCCCCTAGCCATTCCAGCCTGGAAAGTGCCAAGGTGATCACCGCGCCCAGCGCCAGCAGGAGGGGCAGGGTCGCGAATCCCATACCGGTATCGGTTAAAGTGGCAGTGATAAATACCAGCCCCGCGCAGGCCAGCGCATAACCGGCGTCAAACAGGTGACGGGTGCGCCGTTCGCGGCCAGCGGCCAGTGCCGGGCGCAAAAACAGCAGCAGCGGTGCGGCAAACCACACCAGCGCCACACCGCTGTGCGACCATCCATAGGCGGCCAGCAGCTCTTCACGAGAGGCTCCCAGCAGCCCGTAGTCCAGGCTGTATGAGGGCAGCAAGGCAAAGCCAGCCAGCGCCAGCAGCAGCCAGTAGAAAATAGGGTCCCGCCCCTGCGCGGCGCGCAGGGTAATGGCTTCAGACATGATATTCCCCGGAATTAACTAAAATGAGACGGGCGTGGAGATAAACACGCCCGATCTGGGTAGCACTGGGTCAGTTGCCCATCTTCACGTCACTCACCCACTTGGAAATCAGCTTCTTACGCATATCGGAGGCACCGTAGGTATCCATGTCGTAATCGATCAGTTTCAACTGATCCAGTTTCAGCGAGTTGGGGGAGGTTTCAGCCGTGGTGTTGGTCAGAATCTGGTAAGACTGGCCTTTCTTCCAAGACAGCTCTTGGGCTTCTTTAGATAGTGCCCAGTCAACGAACAGTTTGGCGTTTTCCATATTGCGGGCATTCTTGATAATGCTGATACCGCCGATTTCATAGCCGGAGCCTTCGCAGGGGGAAACCAGCGTCAACGGAGCCCCTTTTTCCTGTTCTAGCGAATAGTCATGCAGGAAGCCAATGCCGATGGCGATTTCACCGCGTGCGGCGTTGCGAGCCGGGGCAATGCCGGATTTGGTGTACTGCGAGATATTCTTGTTAAGCTGCTTCAGGTAATCAAAGGCTGCCTCTTCACCCCATAGCTGAGTAAAAGTGGCCAGCGCGGTGTAAGCGGTACCGGAGCTTTGCGGATCGGCGATCTGGATCTCCCCTTTGTAGATCGGGTTGGTCAAATCTTTCCAGCATTTGGGCACCGGCAGATTCTTTTCTTTCAGGCGATCGTTGTTGACGCCAAAGCCGAGGATGCCGATATAGACCGCAGAAGAGTAGTTGCCTTTGCGTTTGGCCGGATCGCGGAACTGCGGCATGATTTGTGCCAGATTAGGTGAGGCGTAAGCCTCGAGCAGGTCCATTTCACCCGCTTGCGATTGGGGATCCAGCGTGCCGCCATACCAGACATCGGCCTGTGGATTCTTTTTCTCCGCTTCCAGCTTGGCCAGCGTGCTGCCGGAACCATTGCGGATAAAGCTGGTTTTGACGTCGTATTTTTCCCCGAAGGCTTTGGCTTCTTCTTCACACATGGCGTTGGTGGCGCTGCAATAGATCACCAGTCGCCCCTTGGCCTGTGCGCTTCCTGCCAGCGTAGCCAGTGCCAGAGTCGTAGCCAAGAGGGTGTTCAAAGGTGTTAATTTCATCATGTTGTCCTTTTTGTTGTTGTAGGGTAAAACGAACTTATTGGTTTCCTTCCCCGTGAGTGGGATAAATTCACGAGCCTCTCTTCTTGGCCGTTATTGCCGCATTTGCCCGGCCATCAGCATCGGCATCAACAGCAGGCCGACGCAGGTGGCGGCCAGCGCCAGCACGGCAAAAAAGCCGTACCAGCCGTAGTGCTGTAACACCTGAGCGAGCGGCCAACCGGCCAACGCCGCACCCAGATAGGCAAACAAGCCAAGAAAGCCGGTCACGGTACCCGCCGCGTTTTTATGGCAGTGCTCAGTAGCCGCCAAGCCAATCAGCATCTGTGGCCCGAACACAAAGAAGCCAAGGCTGAAAAAACAGACTGAAAGCAACCCGTAGTGGTGTAACGGGGCCAGCCATAAGGCGGTCATCGCCAGAAACAATCCGCAAGAGAACAGCAGGATCATTGGCGCTCGCAGGCCGCGAAACAGCAGATCCGATCCCCAACCGGCAAACAGAGCGCCAAATAACCCACCCAGTTCAAACAGCGACAGGGTGGCGTTAGCCTTCATCAGGTTCACACCATGGCTTTCTGCCAGCCAGATATTGCCCCAGTCATTCAGTGCAATACGTATCAAGTACACCAAGATGTAAGAGACACCGAGCAACCAGATGGTCGGGTTACGTAAAATGGTGTCATACAGCATCTGCCGCATCGGCATTGGCGGGCTTCTTTGCTCTTGCCAAAGCTCCAGCGGATCGCGCCGCCAACTGCCAACGCTCGGTAATCCTTGTTGCTGCGGTTTGCCACACAGTTGCCAGCACAGCCATAAGCCAATCAGCATGCCGATCACACCCGGCAGCAGCAGGGCCGATTGCCAGCCGTAGTGCGAGGCCATAAAGCCAGACAGCAGCGGCACCGCAGCACCGCCCAGGCTGATCGAGGTATTCCAGGTTCCCCACCAGAACCCGCGTTCGTTACGCGAGTACCAACTGGTGAGCAATTTGGCACAGGGTGGCCACCCCCAGCCTTGAAAGAAACCGTTCAAGGTCCACACCAGCAACAACGCCGTCAGTGAATGACAAAAGGCGAACAGAATGTTCAGTAACCCGGTGATGAACAGCCCCACGCCCATAAACCAACGCACCTGGCTGCGATCGCTGACAATACCGGAAACAAACTTCGAGCCGCCATAAGCCAGATAAAACAGCGTGCCCAACAGGCCGATATCGCCTTTGTCCAGATTCAGCTCAAGCTGCATCACCGGCATGGCGTAGCTGACGCTTTTGCGTGTCAGGTAAAACGCGCCATAACCGACGATCATCGAAAACATCAGGCGTGGCCGCCAGTAGCGATAGCGGGCACTGATTTGTTCTGCAGTTAACGTGGCCGATGTCATGGGTTCCTCTGGACAATGAACGCAGTGTAAAGAGTGAATAACAGAAAGGGATGAGACAAGGTTTTAGAGGCCTAAGACTTATTCCTAGTCAGGACAGGGTTTCGTTCAATTTTGTGGGTAAGTTAACAATTACGCGGGTGCCGTTGCGGCGCTGAAGTTGCCAATCCCCACCGAGAGCGTGTACCCGTTCTTCAATTCCGAGCAGGCCAAACCCACTGTTGGCTTGCGGTGGCATACCTTGGCCGTTATCGCGGATCTCAAGGGTGATCATCCGATCGTTTTGGGTCAGGCGCAGGCGGACATGGCTGGCACAGGCGTGTTTGCTGATGTTATTGAGCGACTCCTGTGCCACGCGATAGAGAGTGGATACCAGCGTTTTATCGCTCGGGGGGGCGGGTAATTGATAATCGAGGTGAAAATCGATCCCTTGTTCGGCAAAGGCAAACTCATTGGCCAGATGGTTTAGCGCTTTGTCGAACGCCATCTCTTCCAAGACCGGCGGGCGTAATTGCCGTAACAGCGTGCGGGTGGTGTGGTGGATACGCTGCGAAAGCGCATCGATCTGTTCAGCGGCCAGGCGGGTGGCCGGCGCGGTGGCGCTGCGGTTCACCAGCATCGCCTGGATCTGTATGGCGGTAATATTCTGGCCGATCTCATCATGCAATTCGCGGGCGATGCCCTTGCGTGTTTCTTCCTCGGTCGCGACGAGCCGCTCCATCAGATGCCGTTTGGCTGCCAGTTCCCGCTCCAACTGCTGGCGATAGCGCTGTAGCTTTTGCGCCAACTGCTGCTGGCGGCTGATGGCGATCCCCAAGCCAATCCCCAATAGCGCCTGGGTGGAAAGGAACAGCTCCAGTTCACGCGAATCCTGAAAAGCGCCACCCGCTTGGCGGGTGAGGGTAATCAGTATGCTGCCAAACAGGGCTGCCAGGACGCCGCCTTGCCAACCGAACAGGTAGGCCATAAGCACATTAGGCAGGAAGATGAAAATCAGTAGCAGACGCTCCATTTCTGGCGCGATGGCTACCTGCACGCAAATGCCAATCGTGAAAAACAGCGAACACCACAGTAACAGCGAGGTGCGGATCTGCGGAGTGAGGGGATGAGGGGCTGGCATGGTGGCAACCAGTTGCTGTTTCAGATAGGTATGAATCAGATAAAGAAAAGGCACCAGCAGTACACCACCGGTAAAACAGGTCAGCAGTGTCTGGCTGATCGGGGCGGTTATCCAAGGGCCAGCCAGCAGCCCATACAGCAAAGCGTTAGCACTGATAGCGGCCAGCAGTAGCGACAGCCGTTGCCAGTAGTGGTGATAACGATACCAAAGCCGTTGAGTACACCAGGCGGGCAGCAGGCTTAAGCACGGCAAAACCAGCATCAGAGGGGCGTTTAACAACTGCTGGTTATTCAGCCACAGCAGTATTGCCCCTTCTGCCACCAACAGCGCTGGCCAATAGCGGCGCGGCAGCAGGATTAACAACGCTAGCCGCAGCCCCTGGGGCAAAAGCAGCGTGGCTTGCTGGCTGTTTTGCGTGAGATGCAAACTGATGGTCCACAGTGCCAGCCAACTGAGAGAGAAAAACAGCACCAGGAACAAGGAAAGCGCCAGGCGGCGCAGGATCAGCGGCACCGGTTAACCCCCGGTAAGCAACTGATGCTGCAGGGCGAAGTGCACTAACTCAACGGTTGTGCTGCACTGGAGCTTACCGAGGATATTGGCGCGGTGTACCTGCACTGTTTTGTGGCTCAAGGTTAACTGCTGAGCAATGGTTTTAACGCTCATGCCATTGACCAATAAATCGAAGATTTCTTTTTCCCGCGGCGTGAGCACCTGCAGTTCTTTCGGTGGTTGCGGCGTGTGGCGCAGGGCTCGCAGCGCATCGGCGCACAGATAGAACCCGCCATGGCTGACGGTGCGCACCGCCTGCACTAGCTCATGCGGCCCACATCGCTTGGTGAGATAGCCGCCAGCCCCGGCATCGATAGCGCTCTGCACAAAAGCATTGGTGTCATAAATGCTGAGGATAATGGCGCGGAACGTCGGGCGTTGCTGGCGCAAACGCTGTAACAGATTCAAGCCACTTTCGTTTGGCATGGCAATGTCCAGCACCGCCACGTCGATCGGATCGTGTAGCAGATGCGGCCACGCCTCGGCCGCCGAGTCGAACTGCCCGATAATGCGAATATCGCTCTCCAGCGACAATAATTGGACAAATCCGGAACGCACCACCACGTGGTCATCGATCAGAGCAACGTTAATCATAAGCCTGTAACAAATTATGTTGTTTGCCGCATCATGCGCAGGAAAAGGCCGGGGAGCAACCCCTGCGCTGCAAAATGGAAGAGAGTTAACAGTTCGGCTTTGAAATGTAATGGTGCGGAGAACTCACATTCTAATTAATTTTGCTTAGGTAGCATGCCGTCATATTCATCACACGGAGAAATAAAGTGCCTAAGCATTAGCCCCTGAGTTCACCGTAAGGTTACCCTTCACCGACTGACCGGTTCAGTGTGATGCAAACCAACGAACGGCGTCACCGCACTATTACAGATCAGGGCTGGCAGCGTCAGATGGCGAGCTGCCAGCAAAAGCTGAAAGCGAAACACCTTACACAGAGCATGTCCCGTAAAGGAAACTGTCTGAATAATGCGGTCGCGGAGGCATTCCAGCCACCTGATGCAAACTATCCAACCTTATAGGGTTAGTTCATTTTTCCCAGGTTTCTCTTTTGAGTAAACCTAAAAACAAAAATTCAGTAAGGCTGTTTTTCTGTCTCATTGGGGGTATTTTTGTCTCATCTCGGTGTTGCGTTTTCATCATCTAGAGTCTCACTTGACCATTACGTTGCGCATCTTATTGTTTTTCCCAAACAGTACCATTGAAAGTGAAGATATAAGTATTGCCTTTCGGTGCAGTAAGTTGACTAGCCATAGAAGTATTATTACTACTTATATAGGTAGTGTATGTAGCATTCTGAATGATAGTAATTTTATTCCCTGTCACTCCCCCTTTAGGCAGTGTAAGCAGATTTAACCAGTTACCGTCTGATAATGTAAATGTAACCTCATCATAACCACTTGGTATATTCCCACTTCCTAGAACATTCGGTGAGGTGGTTAATACATACGCTGCGAAGGTGGTGGCAATACTTTGACTTTTACCGTTAGTACTTGCGGTAACAGTGCTGGTACCCCGCTTGTTACTTTTCAACGTGGTGGTGGCGATACCGCTGACGTTGGTGGTGGCCGTACTAACAATCGTGGCACCATTATCGGCAGTGAATGTCACACTCTGATTTGGCACAGGGTTGTTATTAGCATCGGTGACGATCACCTGCACCGAGTTAGTGGCTGTGCCATTAGCCACGGCATTGTTGTTCACCACAGTGAGAGCATTGCTGGCAATGGTGGCGGTGGTTGTATCAGCTTTGAAAGCGGTGGCAACACTTTGGCTGTGGCCATTTGTCGTTGCTTTAACAGTACTGGTGACTGCCTTGGTATTTTTCAGTGTGGCGATGGCGATACCATTGATGTCGGTGGTGGCCGTACTAACAATCGTGGCACCATTATCGGCAGTGAATGTCACACTCTGATTTGGCACAGGGTTGTTATTGGCATCGGTGACGATCACCTGCACCGAGTTAGTGGCAGTACCATTCGCCACGGCGTTGTTGTTCACCACAGTGAGAGCATTGCTGGCAATCGTGGCGGTGCTGCTGTCGGCGGTAAAGCTGACGGTGGTGGTCTCGGTCTTGCCCCCCACGGTGGTGGAGACGGTGACGTCCCCGGCCTGGGTGGAGGTGACCGGCAGGGTGGCAACGCCGTCCTTGTCGGTCTTGACCTGGATCTCCTGTTGACTGCCATCGGGCTGGGTGACGGTAAAGGTGACGTTATAGTTCGGCACGGGGTTGCCGTTAGCATCGGTCACCGGCAGGGTGACGCCGTTGCTGGCTTGACCGTCGGCGACGGTATCACCACCGCCGTTGACCACCTGCATGGCGTTATCGGCCAGGGTGACGGTGTTGCTGTCGCCGACAAAGCTGACGGTGGTGGTCTCGGTCTTGCCCCCCACGGTGGTGGCGACGGTGACGTCCCCGGCCTGAGTGGAGGTGACCGGCAGGGTGGCGATGCCGTCCTTGTCGGTCTTGACCTGGAACTCCTGTTGACTGCCATCGGGCTGGGTGACGGTAAAGGTGACGTTATAGTTCGGCACGGGGTTGCCGTTAGCATCGGTCACCGGCAGGGTGACGCCGTTGCTGGCATTGCCGTCGGCGACGGTATCGCCCGTATTGCTTGCCTTGAGGGCGTTATCGGCCAGGGTGGCGGTGCTGCTGTCGGCAGTAAAGCTGACGGTAGTGGTCTCGGTCTTGCCACCGACGGTGGTGGAGACGGTGACGTCCCCGGCTTGAGTGGAGGTGACCGGCAGGGTGGCGATGCCGTCCTTGTCGGTCTTGACCTGGATCTCCTGCTGGCTGCCATCGGGCTGGGTGACGGTAAAGGTGACGTTATAGTTCGGCACGGGGTTGCCGTTAGCATCGGTCACCGGCAGGGTGACGCCGTTGCTGGCTTGACCGTCGGCGACGGTATCGCCCGTATTGCTTACCTTGAAGGCATTATCGGCCAGGGTGGCGGTGCTGCTGTCGGCGGTAAAGCTGACGGTGGTGGTCTCGGTCTTGCCCCCCACGGTGGTGGAGACGGTAACGTCCCCGGCCTGGGTGGAGGTGACCGGCAGGGTGGCGATGCCGTCCTTGTCGGTCTTGATCATCATCTCCTGCTGGCTGCCATCGGGCTGGGTGACGGTAAAGGTGACGTTATAGTTCGGCACGGGGTTGCCATGGGCATCGGTAACCGGCAACGTGACAGTATTGGCGGTGGTGCCATCGGCCACGGTAGTGCCCGTATTGGCCGTCTTCAGGGCGTTATCGGCAATCGTGGCGGTGTTGCTGTCAGCGACAAAACCGAGATACAGGGTATCGGTTTTATCAGCGACATTGACAGAGACATTAACGGTTCCAGCCTTGTCACTTGTGACCGGTAGGGAGGCGACACCGTTCTCATCGGTTTTTACTGCGGTGATGGTTTTATTGCCTGTTGTATCGATGACAGTAAAGGTGACGTAATAATTCGGCACGGGGTTGCCGTGGGCATCGGTGACTGGCAACGTGGCGGTATTGGCGGTGGTGCCATCGGCAAGGGTAGTGCCCGTATTGCTCGCCTTCAGGGCGTTATCAGCGATCGTCGCGGTGCTGCTGTCTGCCACGAAGCCAGCCTTGGCGGTCTCGGTCTTGCCACCGACGGTGGTGGAGATACTGACCTCCCCCGCTTGAGTGGAGGTGACCGGCAGGGTGGCAACGCCATCCTTGTCGGTCTTGACCTGAATATCCTGTTGACTGCCATCGGGCTGGGTGACGGTAAAGGTCACGTCATAGTTTGGCACGGGGTTTCCATGGGCATCGGTGACCGGCAGCGTGACGGTATTGGCGGTGGTGCCATCGGCGACGGTAGTGCCCGTATTACTCGTTTTCAGAGCGTTATCGGCGATCGTCGCGGTGCTGCTGTCGGCTACAAAGCTGACCGTGGCGGTCTCGGTCTTGCCACCCACGGTGGTGGCGACGGTAACGTCCCCGGCCTGGGTGGAGGTCACCGGCAGGATGGCGATGCCATCCTTGTCGGTCTTGACCTGGATCTCCTGTTGACTGCCATCGGGCTGGGTGACGGTAAAGGTGACGTTATAGTTCGGCACGGGGTTGCCGTTAGCATCGGCAACCGGCAGGGTAATGCTGTTGCTGGCTTGACCGTCAGCGACGGTATCACCGCCGTTGACGACCTGCATGGCGTTATCGGCAAGGGTCGCGGTGCTGCTGTCGGCCACAAAGCTGAGATCGGCCGTATTGGTCTTGCCCCCCACGGTGGTGGAGACGGTGGCGTCCCCGGCCTGGGTGGAGGTGACCGGCAGGGTGGCGACACCGTTGGCATCAGTCTTGATCACGATGTCTTGCTTGCTGCCATCGGGCCGGATGACGGTAAAGGTCACGTTATAGTCCGGCACGGGGTTGCCGTTGGCATCGGTCACCGGCAGCGTGAGGGTATTGGCGGTAGTGCCATTGGCGGCAGTAGTGCCCGTATTACTCACCTGCAGGGCGTTATCGGCGATCGTCGCGCTGTTGCTATCAGCGACAAAGCCGACTGTGGCGGTCTCAGTTTTCCCACCCACGGTGGTGGTGACGGTGACCTCACCAGCCCGGGTGGAGGTGACCGGCAGGGTGGCGATACCGTTGGTGTCAGTTTTGACCTGAATATCCTGCTGGCTGCCATCGGGCTGGGTGACGGTAAAGGTGACGTTAAAGTTTGGCACGGGGTTGCCGTTAGCATCTGTCACCGGCAGGGTCACGCTGTTACTGGCTTTACCGTCTGCGACGGTATCACCACCGCCGTTGACCACCTGCATGGCGTTATCGGCCAGGGTGGCGGTGCTGCTGTCGGCGGTAAAGCTGACGGTAGTGGTCTCGGTCTTGCCCCCCACGGAGGTGGAGACGGTGACGTCCCCGGCCTGAGTGGAGGTGACCGGCAGGGTGGCGATACCGTTGGCATCAGTCTTGATCACGATATCTTGCTGGCTGCCATCGGGCTGGATGACGGTAAAGGTGACGTTATAGCTCAGCACGGGGTTGCCATGGGCATCGGTCACCGGCAGCGTAACGGTATTGGTGGTGGTGCCATCGGCGACGGTCGTGCCCGTATTACTCACTTTCAGAGCATTATCGGCGATCGTCGCGGTGCTGCTGTCAGCCACAAAGCTGACCGCTGCGGTCTCGATTTTCCCACCGACGGTGGTGGCGACGGTAACGTCCCCGGCCTGGGTGGAGATGACCGGCAGGGTGGCAATGCCATCCTTGTCGGTCTTGATCACCATCTCCTGCTGGCTGCCATCGGGCTGGGTGACGGTAAAGGTGACGTCATAGTTCGGCACCGGGTTGCCGTTGGCATCGGTCACTGGCAGGGTCACGCTGTTACTGGCTTGACCGTCGGCGACAGTATCACCGCCGTTGAGCACCTGCATGGCGTTATCGGCAAGGGTGACCGTGTCGCTGTCGGCCACAAAGCTAATCTCGGCGGTGTTGGTCTTGCCACCGACGGTAGTGGAGACGGTGACCTTACCGGCTTCAGTGGACGTCACCAGTAGGGTGGCAATGCCGTTAGCATCAGTCTTGACCAGAATATCCTGCTGGCTGCCATCGGGCTGGGTGACGGTAAAAGTGACGCCATAGTCCGGTAGCGGGTTGCCATTCGCATCGGTCACCGGCAGGGTCACGCTGTTACTGGCTTTACCGTCGGCGACGGTATCACCACCGCCATTGACCACCTGCATGGCGTTATCGGTAATCGTGGCAGTGCTGCTGTCAGCCACAAAGCTGAGGTCGGCCGTATTGGTCTTGCCACCCACGGTGGCAGATACGGTGACCTTACCGGCTTCAGTGGACGTCACTGGTAGGGTGGCGATGCCATTTTGAACGGTCTTGACTGTGAAAGTCTGTGTTTTTCCCTCACTGTTCGTTACCTTAAAAATAACCTCATAACCCGCTAATGGGTTGCTATAGCTGTCGGTGACCGTAAGGAGAACGTTATTCGTTGCTTTTCCGTCGGCTAAAGTCGCGCCATTATTGCTTACAAGCATTGAGTTATCGATCAAAGTGGCTGTATTGCTGTTAGCCACAAAGCTGATATCAGCCGTTTCGGTCTTGCCGCCGAGGGTAGCTGATACCGTGGTGTTCCCTGCGACTGTTGAACTAACAGGCAACGTTGCAATTCCCTTGTTATCAGTGCTGACGGTGAAGGTCTGGGGTTTACCTTTACTATCGGTCACGGTAAAGATGACATCATAGTTGGGGACTGGGTTGCCATTGGTATCGGTGATCGGCAGGGTCACGCTGTTGCTGGCCTTACCGTCGGCGACAGTACTACCACTATTGGCTACCTGCATGGTATTGCTGATGAGGGTGGCTGTGCTGCTGTCGGCCACAAAGCCAAGCGTGGCGGTCTCAGTTTCCCCTCCTACGGTGGTGGAGACGGTGACCTCCCCGGCCTGGGTGGACGTCACCGGCAGGGTGGCGAGGCCGGTGGCATTGGTCTTGACCAGAATATCCTGTTTGCTGCCGTCCGGATGGGTGACGGTAAAGGTGACGTCATAATATGGCAACGGGTTGCCATTCGCATCGGTCACCGGCAGGGTCACGCTGTTGCTGGCTTGACCGTCTGCGACGGTATCACCGCCATTGACCACCTGCATGGCGTTATCGGCAATCGTTGCGGTACTGCTGTCGGCCACAAAGCCAACGGTGGTGCTCTCGGTTTTTCCACCGACGGAGGTGGAGATGGTCACCTCTCCCGCATGAGTGGAGGTGACCGGCAGGGTGGCGACACCGCTGGCATCGGTCTTGATCACGATATCCTGTTTGCTGCCGTCGGGGTGGGTGACGGTAAAGGTGACATCATAATCCGGCAACGGGTTGCCATTCGCATCGGTCACCGGCAGAGTCACGCTGTTACTGGCTTGACCGTCGGCGGCGGTATTACCGCCAATGCTCACCTGCATGGCGTTGTCGGCCATTGTCGCAGTGCTGCTGTCGGCGACAAAGCCAACCGTGGCGGTCTCGGTTTTCCCACCGACGGAGGTGGAGACGGTGACGTCCCCGGCCTGGGTGGAGGTCACCGACAGGGTGGCAACGCCATTAGCATCAGTCCTGATCACGATATCCTGCTGGCTGCCATCAGGCTGGGTGACGGTAACGGTGACGTCATAGTTTGGTAGCGGGTTGCCGTGAGCATCGGTGACCGGCAGGGTAATGCTGTTACTAGTGCTGCCATTGGCGAGAGTATTGCCCGTATTGGCCGCTTTCAAGGCATTATCGGCAAGGGTAGCGGTACTGCTGTCGGCCACAAAGCTGAGATCGGCTGTGCTGGTCTTGCCACCCACAGTGGTGGAGACGGTGACCTCCCCAGCCTGAGTGGAGGTGACCGGCAGGGTGGCCACGCCGTTAGCATCAGTCTTGACCAAGATATCTTGTTTGCTGCCATCGGGCTGGGTGACGGTAAAGGTGACGTTATAGTTCGGCAGTGGGTTGCCATTGGGATCGCTGATCGGCAGGGTCACGCTGTTGCTGGTTTTACCGTCGGCGACGGTAGTGCCTGTATTAGCTGCTTTCAAGGCGTTATCGTCAATGGTGGCGGCGTTTTTGTCGGCCACAAAGCTGATATCGGCGGTGTTGGCCTTGCCACCCACGGCAGTAGAGACGGTAACCACTCCGGCCTGGGTGGAGGTCACTGGCAGGGTGGCGATGCCATTGGCATCGGTCTTGACCAGGATATCTTGTTTGCTGCCATCGGGCTGGGTGACGGTAAAGGTGACGTTATAGTTCGGCACTGGGTTGCCGTGGGCATCGGTCACCGGCAGGGTAACTCTGCTGCTGGCGTTGCCATTGGCGAGCCTATTGCCGATATTGGCCACTTTCAAAGCATTGTCAGCAATCGTGGCGGTGCTGCTGTCGGCGACAAAATTGACCGTAACTGTTTCGGTTTTCCCGCCAACGGTAGTGGAGACGGTGGTCTCCCCCGCCTGATTACTGGTGATTGGCAGGGTGGCGACGCCGTCCTTGTCGGTCTTGACCACGATATTCTGCTTGCTGCCATCGGGCTGGGTAACGGTAAAGGTGACGTCATAGTCTGGTAGCGGGGTGCCGTTAGCATCGCTAACCGGCAGGGTAAGGGGGTTGCTGGCGTTGCCATTGGCGAGAGTATCGCCCGTATTAGTCACTTTCAAGGCATTGTCGGCAATGCTGGCATTGGCTGTGTTTGCGACAAGGTTGACTTGAGCACGAGCATTAGGCAGGAGTGTATCATTCAGTTTTGCCGTAATGTTGATAATGCCCGGTTGACTGCCTGCGGTCAGGGTAGCGAGGTAAGTGCCCGGTTTTTCTGTCGCCTCGCTCAGGTTACCCAAAGTCTGTGTCTGCTCCACTTGTTTACCCTTCCGGGTTGCCATCGGTGCGGCGTCTTGCGGCTGGAAATCGGCGAGCAACTGAATGCTCTCTGCCATCCCGCTGATAGGCTGTTGATTGGCATCGTTCAGCGTCAACGCAACGGTTGTGGTCGCTTGGCGGTCGGCAGGTAAGGTGTCTTGGCTGGATTGCAACACCGCATTCAGCCCGTTAACCCCATAGCCGGTGACGATGATTTGGCTGTGGGCCTCTTGGGAGCGGTTACCTGCTTTATCATAAACAACCAGGCTGATGGGATACGTGTTGTTACCATTGAAAGAATAAGAGGGTAATGTGACCTGCCAATTATCACCGCTGCCAGTAATCTTGCCGTTGGCGGTGGTCAGGAGACTGTCATTCCACTCATAGCGGCTTACACCATTTTTACTGGACGTTTTCACCTGCAATGAGAACGTCTGCCCTGCCTCGCCTTGCAGCGATGGTGCCAGGGAAACGCTGAGCTGAGATTGTTCCTGATACTGCAAAACTATTTCATTATTACGCTCAACCAAATCATAGTGGCTACCCGCAAGGCTGCGTTTTGCTGCAACATCTGACGCATGGATCTGTTTGGCGAATGGGACACCCAAGGCATAGTTAAAGGCGATATTGAAAGTGGTATTTCCTACATTGTCGTTCCCCTGCTTGCGGTCAACGCCTAAGGTGACCAGAGGGACAGGCGTGTAATTAACGCCGACGGTAACAGCAGAAGGATTGGATTGCAGCTTGTCTTTGCCGAAAAGCCCGACATTGTCACCGTAATATTTTTCATACATTAATTTGCCCCCTAGCTGGGGCAGTGAAGGAAGATAACCTTCTGAACGGATATCAAATCCATTGGCCGCTTTTTCATCATATCCGGCCAGATGGTGTGAATCTTTCCACCCTCCCATCGCCAAGTAGCTGTTTGCTGAAAGCCGCAGGTTATCGCGCATGTATTCCAAACCCAACCCGCTACGGTTATGGTGAGCCTGAATATCCCGATCAAGAAACAGGTTGTAGCCGAACATCTGGTCATGGAGAAAATGGCGTTTCCCTAGGCCAAGGTTGACGGTGAGATCGCCATCATCCTGATTCATATGGAGCCCAAGCTGAGTAAAAAGCAGCGCGCTGGGGGTGTCTTCGAGCGCAAAAAGGGTATCTACATGGCTGCCCTTCAGACTTGACTTTTCATCAAGCTGCAATTGGACGCGTGACGTGCCGAAGTGGTTGAGCCAATCTTGCACGGCTTCGTTGCCTTTGCTGGTCGCTATGCCCCGAGCAACAGATTCTGCCGATTGTGTGGCATCCTTACTGGCTAATATGCTGGCAAGACGCGTTGCGGCGGTGGCTGCCTCCTGTTCGCTTTGTGAAACGGCAGTACGTTTTTTATCAGATGTCTGTGCCATAACGGTCGGTGTGAAGGCTATCCCCATCGGGAACAACGCTTGAGTAATGATATTCGTCCAGGCCAATGAGACGGCTATCTTTGATTTTCTAAACTGTGTTTTTTTGGCTGTTAATTTTGATGTTCTCAGATACTTTTTTTTAAGTTTTAAGCTTGACAGACGACGTTTTTTCATCTTATTCATCTCACATTTTGTCAAATGAGCGACATAAGCGGTCATGCTTATCAAATTCGTTCCATAGGTAGACAGCTTGTGGTCTATAGAAAAATTTAAAAAATATGTGACTAGCGTTTCTTCAGAAAAGTGAAATAAAGGATGTCATCAGCGCTGCATTAAGAGGCTTATAACTCAGTGTAGATAAGTATTGCTGATGTGTAATGGCAAAATGCGAGCTTAGATAAGAAGTGCAACGTTTGACCATGATGTTGACGACTGCCGGTGTCATTGCACTGGTTGTTGGTCAGTTTGGAACGATGTGTTTTAATAATTCCAACTATTTGATAAAAAATATAAAGTGACAAAACAGTATGCCGAAATAAAATGTGCTGTGGCGTTAGCAAGTGAAAACGACATTCATCGCTATAGCGCTAATAAGACACACTTTATTGAGCATCATCTCCGATTGGCAGTCATCGAACTGGAACGATAGATAGCAAAAGTTTCCCAACTGAATGTGATGGTTAACTGCTTTAAATTCTGACCTGCTTGATAGAGAAAGATACCTCGTTGTTTGTAATGTATTTATTGTGATAGGCAGCTTTCACTTTGGATCGTTAGTTCTTAAGGCCATGGACTTAATTTAGCCTTTGCAATAGCTTCAGACATGAGGTTAGCTGTTATCTGCACTGGTCGGCCTTGTGTGACGGGCAAAGATTTCGTACTGCCGATAAGCGGCAAGTGTTCGCAGTATTTGGCCGTTAACACGCGGGCCAGCAGACCCGGCCCGGCGATACCCCGATCGATGGGGCGTGATGGCGCAGGCGCTTCAACGATGCAGTCGCATCGGGTGCAGGCCTTTTTCACCCTGACCGTGCGGATCACTTTCAGAGCGCTGGAGACCAGTTCCAGTTGTTCCGCGCTGACTTCACTGAGGTAGGCCATATCACTACCGCAACCAGGACAGCAGGTTTCGACTGGCTCCAGCCTGTTTATTTCGCGGGGAAGATGTTCCGGGAGAGGACGGCGGTGGCGGGACTGGCGAAGCTGGCGCGGAACCTGCGGATCGTTATCCCGACCGTTGTAACGATCGCTTTGCTGCTCCTGCTGTTTCAGCAGGGCTTCTGCGTCTTCAACCTGTCGGCGCAGCTTTTCTGAACGGGTAGCCACCAAGAATTCTGGTAGACCAGAGTTGGAAGTGGGTTCCTATTTACTTGAAGAAGATCGACAGGCAGAGAGCCACGACCGAAAAATCCCAGACCCTGTTCGTGTCACTGTTCTTGAGAGGGATCACCATGCCTGCAGACACTGTCACTGGTCCCATGCGCGGAAAACTGCTAATGACCCACGAACATTTCTCGAGAATGTCTAACTAGCCTACTGCATAAATAAGCAGAATGGGGGTGGTTAAAGCAGCGACTTAATGCCCCCATTACCGGACGATTTCAAACATCAAGTCGGGATATGTAACACCGCGGGCGCATTCCAGGATTGAACGGGGGGAGTGTGAGTTGCTGAAGCACCGCTTAAAAGCAAAATGCCCGCTTAAGTTTGCTTAAGCGGGCATCTCTAATTTGGCTCCTCTGACTGGACTCGAACCAGTGACATACGGATTAACAGTCCGCCGTTCTACCGACTGAACTACAGAGGAATCGTGTGAACGAGCAGAATCATAACGGGGGGGCCGAGGGAAGTCAAAGGCGTATTACACATTCTGCGACCGTTTGCTTACAGAATACGCAACGTGTTGAGGTTTTAGCAGATTTAGCCGATCGCCGCACGTTTTGCACGCCGCCAATCTGGGGCGCTGGCGTTATCGGTAGGCATTTTGCCTGCCGTCAGCCGCTGCCGGCAGAACGGTAAATTCGCTGTGGGCGGCCGACCTTGCCATAAATGATCTCGGCAACCAGGCGGTTATTGGCGGCGAAAAACTCCAGGTAGCGCCGTGCGGTGGTGCGGCTCAGGCCAATTTGCTGCGCCACGCTTTCTGCCGTATGGCGGATCTCGGGGTCTTCGAACAGCGCGCGTATCTTGATCAGCGTTAACTCATCAATACCGGCGGGCAGGGCGGCTTGTTCACCGCCGCGCGCATAAGTGTTGAACATCTCGTCAATGCGCCGCTGGTTAACCCGGGCTTTATCCTTCAGCGCCTGACGCCGTTGACTGTAGCGTTGCAGGGTCTGCGCCAGCCGATCATAGGCTAAGGGTTTGATCAGATAATCGAACACGCCGTAACGCAGAGCTTCGGCGACGGTGTCCATATCGCTGGCCGCGGTGATGAAAACAATCCCACCGCCATAGCCGCTGAGCGTCAGTTCGTGCAGCAGCTCGATACCCTGGCCGTCGGGCAGGAAGTTGTCCAATAGGATCAGGTCGGGCTTGAAACGCTCCGTCATCATGCGTGCCTGTGCAAGCGTGCCTGCCAGCCAAATCTGCCGGCAGCCGCCATTCTGTTTGATAAATTCCGCATGCATTTCTGCCAGCGGCGTTTCATCTTCAACAATCAGGATATTAAGCCATTCCATTTTATCCCCCGCTACGGATTATTATACGAATTAACTGTAATCCAGATGAGTATTTAATTAAACCCTGCGGGTTAATAAACACGATAAAAATAATTAAGTAAATAAAAACCATTAAATAACTTATTAACTGAATGGAGAGTGTGAAATAGGTCAATAATCAGGGCCATCTTTCTGTTTAGCATAATGCCATTAAATACGCGCCTGTTGATATTTTAAATTTAACTTTATGTTTTATAAGGTTTTGAATTTTTCGCTTGATGTTAAGTAAATGGGTTTCTTGTATTTTAATTGTTATTAATAAGTTGTCTTAGAGAGACTGATATGTTGGGCGATACCATATTTAATCGAGTAAAAAGATCAGATCACAAAAATATCTCGGCAATTAACGCTTTCTTACGAAGTAACGATCTGAATATTGATGCGACAGTCGAGGTTTTTATTACTGTGACGCAAGGTGATAAATTAGTTGCCTGCGGCGGTATCGCTGGAAATATTATCAAGTGCGTTGCTATCAGCTCGCAGATGCGCGGTGAAGGTCTGGCACTGTCGCTGGCCACTGAGCTGGTAAACCTGGCCTATGAACGCCATCACACTCAGCTGTTTATTTATACCAAAGTGCAGAATGAGCCACTGTTTCGCCAATGTGGTTTTTATCCCATCGCTAACGTGCCGGGGATTGTGGTGCTGATGGAAAACAGCCCTTGCCGCCTGAAGCGTTACGCTACACAACTTGCCAGCCAGCGCCGCCCTGGGAAAAAGATTGGCAGCATTGTGATGAATGCCAACCCGTTCACCCGTGGGCATCAGTATCTGGTGCAACAGGCGGCTGCCCAATGCGATTGGCTGCACCTGTTTCTGGTGAAGGAAGATACCTCGCGTTTCCCCTATCAGGATCGTCGTGAACTGGTGCTGCAAGGCACTGCGGGCGTTGCCAATCTGACGGTACATGAAGGCTCTCAATACATTATCTCCCGTGCCACTTTCCCTTGTTACTTCATTAAAGATCAGGGAATTGCCGACGACTGTTACACCGAAATCGATCTGAAGATTTTCCGTCAATATCTGGCACCTGCGCTAGGGATTACTCAACGATTTGTCGGTAATGAACCCTTTTGTGAAGTGACCGCAAAATATAACCGCGACATGCGTTATTGGCTGGAAACGCCAGCGTTGCCAAGCCCGCCTATCGAACTGGTGGAGATCGAGCGCTTGCAGCACCAGGGCACGGCGATTTCAGCCTCTTGGGTGCGCAAACTGCTGATCGCCGGAGAGCTCGCCGCCATCAAGCCCTTGGTGCCAGAAGCCACGGAGCGTTATCTGCAGCGCCTGTTGGCGCAACGTCGGGTGAAGGCAGCCCGGCAAGAATTTGAGTCCGCACAATCAGGTGAATGATGAAAATAGTCCGAGAAGCAATGGCTGGCACGCTGGAGTCCAGTGATGTCATGGTGCGCATCGCACCCGCAGAAGGGCCGGAACACGATTTGCTGATCGCCAGCAGCGTGGAAAAACAGTTCGGCGCAGCCATCCGCAGCACCTTGTTACAGGTGCTGGAGCACTATGGCGTGCCGCCGGTGCAGGTGATTGTCGACGATAAAGGGGCGCTGGATTGCGTACTGCGCGCCCGGCTGGAAACCGCGCTGATGCGTGCCAGTGAAGGCGCCGTGCTGCCGTGGGAGGAACGCCGTGAAAACGTTAAATAAACATCGCCTGCGCCGCAGCATGCTGTTTGTACCCGGTGCCAATGCGGCAATGGTCAGCAATGCCTTTATCTATCAGGCCGATGCCTTGATGTTCGATTTGGAGGACTCGGTGATCCTGCGTGAAAAAGACGCGGCGCGCCGCCTGGTCTACCACGCGTTGCAGCACCCGCTGTATCAGGAAGTGGAAACCATCGTGCGGGTTAACGCGCTGGATTCGGCTTATGGCCTGGCGGATTTGCAGGCGGTGGTACGCGGCGGGGCGGATATCGTCCGCTTGCCGAAAACCGATAGCGCGCAGGACGTAGTGGATATGGATCGGGAAATTACCGCGATTGAACATGCCTGTGGCCGCCCGGTGGGCAGCACTGGCCTGTTGGCGGCGATCGAGTCTGCGCAAGGCATCACCAACGCGGTGGCGATCGCTCAGGCTTCGCCGCGCCTGATCGGCATCGCATTGGGAGCGGAAGACTATGTGCGCAACCTGCGCACCGAACGCTCGCCGCAAGGGATCGAACTGCTGTTTGCCCGCTGCTCATTGCTGCAGGCCGCCCGCGCTGCCGGTATTCAGGCGTTCGATACCGTCTATTCCGATGCCAATAACGAAGCGGGTTTCTTAGCGGAAGCGGCATTGATCAAACAGCTCGGCTTTGATGGCAAATCGCTCATCAACCCGCGCCAGATCGAGCTGCTGCACAACCTGTATGCGCCTACCGCCAAAGAAGTGGCACATGCCCAACGGGTGGTCGAGGCCGCGCAAGCGGCAGAAAAAGAGGGGCGCGGTGTGGTATCGCTGAACGGCAAGATGGTCGACGGCCCGGTGATTGAGCGGGCGCGTCTGGTATTACAACGCGTAGCGCTTTCCGGCCTGCGCGAAGAACCGCACCAGAGCGAGGAAGCATGATGAAACGTCAACAACGCCTGATGACCTTGAATAATCATGCCGACCTGCGGTTTTACCAGGAAGCCTCGAAGGCCAATCAACTGGCGCGCAAACCGCGCGATATCAAACGCTGTGATTCGCTACAGGAGGCGATCCGTCGCAGCGGCTTGCAGGACGGCATGACTATCTCTTTCCACCACGCGTTCCGCGGTGGCGATCTGGCGCTGAACCAGGTGATGGATGCCTTGGCGGCGATGGGGTTCCGTAGCCTGACGCTGGCCTCCAGTTCGTTGACCGACTGCCACGCACCGCTGGTGGAGCATATCCGCCACGGGGTGGTGAACCGCATTTATACCTCCGGCCTGCGCGGGCCCTTGGCCGATGCCATCTCGCGCGGCCTGTTGAAACAGCCGGTGCAGATTCATTCGCACGGTGGCCGAGTGAATCTGATTGAGTCGGGTGAGTTGCAGATCGACGTCGCCTTCCTTGGCGTGCCTGCCTGCGATGAGTTCGGTAATGCTAACGGCTTTAGCGGCGAGGCCTGCTGCGGTTCCCTCGGCTATGCCAAGGTTGATGCGGCAACGGCGCGCAATGTGGTGCTGCTGACCGAGGCGATCGTGCCTTATCCGCACCATCCGGCCAGCCTGGCACAGGATCAGGTGGATCTGATCGTACAACTGGAACGGGTAGGGGATGCCGACAAGATCGGTGCCGATGCTACGCGCATGACCTCCAATCCGCGCGAACTGCTGATTGCCCGCCGTGCGGCGGAGGTGATCGTCGGTTCTGGTTACTTTGTTGACGGTTTCTCGCTGCAAACCGGCACCGGCGGTGCTTCGCTGGCGGTGACGCGTTTTCTGGAAGACAAAATGCGCGCTCGCGGCGTGCGCGCAGGGTTTGCGCTTGGCGGGATCACCTCCACCATGGTGGATCTGCATGAAAAAGGGCTGATCGGCAAACTGCTGGATGTGCAGAGCTTTGATCGTGCGGCGGCGATGTCGCTGGCACGTAACACAAATCATATTGAAATCAGTGCTAATCAATATGCCAATTTCAGCTCCAAAGGAGCGTCGGTCGATCGCCTGGATGTGGTGGTGCTGAGTGCATTGGAGGTTGATAGCGGTTTTAACATCAACGTGCTGACCGGTTCAGACGGTGTGATCCGTGGTGCTTCCGGTGGCCACTGCGATACCGCTGCCGCTGCCCGGTTGGCGATCATTGTGGCTCCTCTGGTGCGCGGGCGCATCCCGACGCTGGTGGAGCAGGTCACCACCTGTGTTACCCCTGGATCCAGTATCGATATTCTGGTTACCGATCACGGTATTGCCGTCAATCCGGCGCGCCCTGAGTTGGCGCAGCGGCTGCGCGAGGCCGGATTGGAGGTGGTCAGCATTCAGTGGCTGCGTGAACGTGCGCGCTTACTGACCGGCGAACCGCAGCCGATCGCCTTTACAGACAACGTTGTGGCCGTAGTGCGCTATCGCGACGGCTCGGTGATTGACGTCGTGCATCAGGTCGCGGAGTAACGCTATGTCGAGCATCGCCCCCGAATTGGCCGCCAGCCGCGCCGTCAGTTTGCCGGAACTGCTTTCCAGCCGTGAATGCCGGCAGGCACGGCAACAGGCGTGGCTGGCGCGCCATCACTCCACACTTTTAGTGTTTACCTTGGTGGCTCCGGGTGCAGTGAAAGACAGCCCGTTGACGCGGCGTATTTTCAACCTGGGTTGGCAGGCGTTGCGGCAACTGTCTCATCAGCAGGGCTGGCTATGTCTGCAAGCCGAGGCATTGGCGCTGCCCACCGGTTGTGAAGGTTATCTGGCACTGCAGGCCGATGCCCAAACGGTGAAAGAAGCGGCAGTGCAGTTGGAGGTTCAGCAACCGATCGGCCGCTTGTGGGATATCGATGTACTGGCTCCGCAAGGGCATATTTTGTCGCGGCGCGACATCGGCCAGCCCGAGCGCCGTTGCCTGCTGTGTGCCCAGCCCGCCAAACTCTGCGCCCGCCAGCGCAGCCACAGCACTGAACAACTGCTGGATGAAATGGAAAGGAGGCTGAATGCTGCGCTCTTATCCTAAGGCACGCGTAGTGAGCGCGGCACCAACGGCGGTTCAATGGTTTGCCCGCAATGCCTATCGTGCGCTGCTGATGGAGGTCAATCTCACTCCCAAACCGGGGTTGGTCGATCGCCACAATAACGGGGCACACCGCGACATGAATCTGGGGCACTTTTATCGCAGCGCACGGGCGATAGGCGTCTGGCTGCCGCGCTTCATCCAGCAGGGCATAGCCGACGCAGGGTTGCCTGCGCGGCAGCAGCTGGCCCGTCTGCGCCCGCTCGGCATGGCCTGTGAGCAGCAGATGTTCCGTGCAACCGGCGGTGTTAACACCCATAAAGGCAGCGTGTTTTCTCTGGGATTGCTGTGTGCCGCCTTTGGCCGCTTGCACCAGCAACAACGGCAAATCACGCCAGAAAGCCTGTGTGGCGAAGTGGCCGCCATCTGTTGTGGGCTGGTTGCGCGTGAACTGCAGCAGCACAACAGGCAGCAAACCGCCGGGCAGCGGCTATTTAGCGAACTCGGTCTGCTTGGCGCGCGCGGTGAGGCCGAGTCGGGTTTTCAAACGGTAGCGCAGGGCGCTTTACCGCTGTTTCGCCAAAGGATCGGCTGCGGTTGCAGTGAACAGATCGCACTGATGGACAGCCTGCTCTGGCTGATGGCGCACAACGGCGACACCAACGTTGCCTCACGGGGCGGCATCGCCGGGCTGCGCTGGTTACAACACTATTCCCGTCAATTATTGAATCTCGGTGGCGCAGGTGCCCCACAGGGCGTTGCCCGTTTGCGGCAGTTTGATGCCGCTTGCATTGCCCGCAACCTCAGCCCTGGCGGCAGCGCCGATCTGTTGATTGTCACCTGGCTGTTGGCGCAGTTGCCGCAAGCCGATGCTTAAAAAAATAACAATACCTTCAGGAGAAGTGTCCATGTCCGAAACGCAAGAGAAAATATGGAAAGCCATCGTGCCCTTAGCGGTGCTTGCCATTCTGCTATTGATCCCCACCCCGGACGGCATGCCGCCACAGGCTTGGCGCTATTTCGCCATCTTTGTGGCGATGATTGTCGGGATGATCCTGGAGCCGATCCCCGCGACGGCGATCAGCTTTATTGCCATGACCGTGAGCGTTCTTAGCTCCAACTGGGTGCTGTTTGGTGCCCAGGAACTGGCCGATCCGACCTTCAAGGCAGGGAAAGAGGCGCTGAAATGGGGGCTGGCGGGTTTCTCCAGCACCACCGTCTGGCTGGTATTTGGCGCCTTTATTTTTGCCTTAGGTTACGAGGCTACCGGGTTGGGGCGGCGCATCGCGTTGTTTCTGGTGAAGTTTATGGGTAAACGTACCCTGACGCTGGGTTATGCGGTGGTGATCATCGACATCCTGCTGGCTCCCTTTACCCCGTCAAACACCGCGCGTACCGGTGGCACGGTATTCCCGGTGGTGAAAAACCTGCCGCCGCTGTTTGATTCATTCCCGAACGATCCCTCCTCGCGCCGTATTGGTGGGTATCTGATGTGGATGATGGTGGTGGGGACCAGTATCAGCTCCTCCATGTTCGTCACTGGTGCTGCGCCAAACGTGCTGGGGATTGAGTTTGTCAGCAAAATTGCCGGGGTGAACATCAGTTGGATGCAATGGTTCCTGGCCTTCCTGCCGGTCGGCCTGTTGCTGCTGATTATCGCGCCGCTGATCTCCTACTACCTCTACAAGCCGGGCATTACCCACAGCAGCGAAGTGGCGAACTGGGCGAATACGGCACTGGGGGAAATGGGCAAGCTGAGCCGTAAGGAATATACCCTGATTGGCCTGGTGCTGCTGAGTCTTAGCCTGTGGGTATTTGCAGACAAAATACTGGATGCCACTGCGGTGTGTTTGCTGGCGGTCTCGCTGATGCTGGCGCTGCACGTGGTGAGCTGGAAAGATATCACCAAGTATTCCAGCGCCTGGAACACGCTGGTCAACCTGGCCACATTGGTGGTGATGGCCAGCGGCCTGACCCGCTCCGGGTTTATCGACTGGTTTGCCACTACCATGAGCACCCATTTGGATGGCTTCTCACCGAAAATGACGGTGGTTGCGCTGGTGCTGGTGTTCTACTTTGCCCACTATCTGTTTGCCAGCCTGTCGGCGCATACTGCCACCATGCTGCCGGTGATCCTGGCCGTGGGTAAAGGCCTGCCGGGCGTGCCGATGGAGCATCTTTCCATCCTGCTGGTGTTGTCGATCGGCATCATGGGCGTGCTGACCCCTTATGCTACCGGGCCTGGGGTGATCATCTATGGCTGCGGCTATGTCAAATCCAAAGACTATTGGCGTTTGGGGGGGATCCTGGGTGTGGTATACATTTCAGCGCTGCTGTTGATCGGCTGGCCGATCCTTAGCCTGTGGTATTAAACCAACCAGCGGCCATCGTCAGGTGGCCGCCGTTGGAGTCCCTCCCCGTGACACTCCTCACATACTTTCATTCCTAACCCCGCCATCATAGCTCATTGAGCGTTAACCTATTAAAAATAATCATTTTTCAGGAGCCTCTGCGGATGAAAAAATCTACGTTGTTATTGTGCTTACCCCTGCTGTGTAGCGGAATTGCGATCGCTGAAACCCAGGATTACCAACTGCAACAGGTGTTGGTGATGAGCCGCCATAACCTGCGGGCACCCTTGGCGAATAACGGTAGCGTATTGGCGCAATCAACGCCGAAGGCCTGGCCACAGTGGGATACTCCGGGCGGATTGCTGACCACCAAAGGTGGCGTGCTGGAAGTGTACATGGGGCATTACTTCAATGCCTGGCTGAAGCAGAATGGGGTGTTGCCGCAAGAAGGCTGCCCGGCCGACGGCAGTGTATATGTCTATGCCAACAGCCTGCAGCGCACCGTGGCGACCGCCCAGTTTTTTACCAGCGGTGCGTTTCCCGGTTGTGATATCAGCGTGCACCATCAGGACAAAATGGGGGAAATGGATCCAACGTTTAACCCGATCATCACCGATAAGAGCGAGGCGTTTAACCAGCAGGCGTTGAGCGCGATGAATGCCGAGCTGGCTTCACTTAAGCTGGATGCTTCCTACCAGCAACTGGCGCAGATTATTGATTACAAAGATTCTGCAGCCTGTAAGACTGACAAGCAGTGCGATCTGACCACCGAACCGAACAAAATGAGCGCAGTGCCGGGAAAAGAACCCGGTGTTTCCGGCCCATTGAAGGTGGGTAACTCGCTGGTGGATGCCTTTATGCTGCAATATTACGAAGGCTTCCCGATGAAAGAGGTGGCTTGGGGCAAGATCGTTACGCCGCACCAATGGCAGCAACTGGCCAAGCTGAAAGATGGTTACCAGGATTCGCTTTTTACCTCGACGATAGTCGCGCAGAACGTGGCGAAACCGTTGCTGACCTACATTAATTCGGCGTTGATCAGCGAACGCAAAGCGGATTCACCAAAGCTTACCGTGCTGGTGGGGCATGATTCCAACATTGCTTCTTTGCTTTCTGCCATGCAATTCAAGCCTTATCAATTGCCACACCAATACGAGAAAACGCCGATTGGCGGCAAACTGGTGTTTCAACGCTGGCACGACGCCAAGGGTAATCGCGATCTGCTGAAGATTGAATACGTTTATCAGTCGACCGAACAGCTACGCACCGCACAACCGCTGACGCTGCAAAACCCGCCGCAGCGTGTCACTTTAGCGCTGGAAGGCTGCCCGGTGGATCAGCAAGGGTTCTGTGCCTGGAGCGATTTTGAAAAAGCCATGAAGGGGATACTGTAACCCCGGTTTCCTCTCCCTTTGCGGGGAGAGGAAACTATTGGTACCAGCGCAACGTAAGGTTAAACTGCGCTATCTGTACCCTTACCGCGGACGACACGTGCTCTCTTCTTTTATCACCCACGTTGAATTTTTAACTATCGCCGATTACTCAGGGCCGATCGCCCGCTGCCGTTTTTCTGTTGCTGCCTATTGCGATGATATGTTCCCGTTGGCCGGGTTTGACTTTCCTGAACATTTAAACGCCGCCGTGGCAAAGCGCCGGGCAGAATATCTGGCCGGGCGCTATTTGGCGCGCCATGCGCTGGCAAAACTAGGGTACCGCGACTTTACGCTGCGGCGCGGCGAGGATCGTGCCCCGCTGTGGCCACAGGGTATTGCCGGGGCGATCAGCCACAATGTGGATACGGCACTGTGCGCTGCCCACCATGAAAACGGCCTGGGCGGCGTTGGCATCGACGTGGAAACACAGATGCCTGCCAAACGAGCCGAAGAGCTCTGGAGCGGGATCGTCAGCGTGCAGGAACACGAATGGTTACGCCAACAGCCACAAGCCTTCGAGCAACTGCTGACGCTGGTGTTTTCCGCCAAAGAAAGTTTGTTCAAGGCGCTCTATCCGCAGGTGCGCTGCTATTTTGATTTTCTTGATGCGCGTTTCACCCAACTGGATATGCAGCAGCAGACTTTTGAACTGGAGCTGCTGAAAACACTGACGCCACAATGTCATGCTGGCCGCCGGTTTTCTGGGCATTTTTTACTGCAAGGTGACAACGTAACCACATTGATTCATTGCTAAATCATTAATCGAGCTAAGGGTGAGCGGCTGGACAAATGGCGCTGAGCGGTTAAAATTATGACTGTGTATTTATACAGGCTTTAATGATGACGCTCGATTTGTTTGAAGAGGCTTTACCGCCCCCCTGGTGTGAAGAAATTGCGCCAGGGGCAGTAGTGCTGCATGGCTTTGTGCGCGATCATGGCCCGGAATTGCTGGCTGCGGTCAATGCTGTTGTGGCGCAGGTGCCATGGCGGCATTTGACGACGCCGGGCGGTTTTACCATGTCGGTGGCGATGAGTTGGTGTGGCAACGGTTGGACCAGCGACAGCCAGGGGTACCGCTATTCTGCGCGCGATCCCGGTAGCGGCAAGCGCTGGCCGGTTATCCCGGATATCCTGATGGCGCTGGCCGCCGAGGCTGCGCAACGGGCGGGATTTGGTCATTTTGTGCCGGATGCCTGCCTGATCAACCGTTACGATCCGGGCAGCAAGCTCTCGCTGCATCAGGATAAGGACGAGCATGATTTCAGTGCACCGATCGTTTCGGTATCACTGGGGCTACCGGCCATTTTTCAGTTCGGTGGTTTGCAGCGCAGTGACAGAACGCAGCGCATTCCATTAGCGCACGGTGATGTGGTGGTCTGGGGCGGCCCATCGCGCCTGTGTTTCCACGGTGTTATGCCGGTGAAAGAGGGTTTTCATTCGCTGGTGGGCTCCCACCGCATCAATATCACTCTGCGTAAGGCGCGATAACGGCGGTGTTTTAGCAACACCGCACCGGTGGCTTAACTGAAAAGAATAGGCTGTTTGATAGCTACCAAAAACAGATCAATAACCTGCCAATGAGCTTAACTGCGGGTCATAGCGCCAGGTCTCCCAGTTTCGATACCCGGTTACCCTGAAATGAAAAACGCCACGGACTTCGCAAGAAATCCATGGCGTTAAATTTGGCTCCTCTGACTGGACTCGAACCAGTGACATACGGATTAACAGTCCGCCGTTCTACCGACTGAACTACAGAGGAATCGTGTGAACGGGGCGAATGATAGCGATGCCCATAGGCCTTGTAAAGCATGAAAATGCATAAATATTTCGTTTGCTGATGTAATGAGCAAATCGTTTTGTTTTATAGCAGGTTAGACTCATGCTGTGCCCTGATTTTGTTCATGCAAACCTGTAGAGATCTGTCGTTTATACATAAGGTGGAGTATCGCTGGAGTAATGGGCCGCAGGGCATAAAGAAAATTACCTTGGGAAGGTTGGGAGCCTTGCGTTAGATTATTTCAGGTTTTTATCTAGGATTAATCTATATATTTTTGGTGTTTATCGTTAATGAAATGAAATAAGCCAAATATAATCAACTTGTTGATGGAGTTGGCTCTCATATGATCGCAGATAACATCCAGAGACTCCTTGGTTAAGTCGAGCGTAGTCATATGGAATGCTTGTTTTTTCTAGAATAAATCACTATTGATGCAATTAATGGTGAAGTAAATAGCTGCCAGAAAATTTGCTCTGGCTGTTGTCTTAAGGGCAATCTGTTGACAGCATTCAGGAATGATTGAAGCAGTTTGCTTTGGTTTTTTAATATCCATTTCCTGTCAAGAGAAAGTGCCGCTTTTTATACGTCATTTCAGAGGGTAACTCCCTCCGGATAGTTGCTGGATATCAAAAATATCAGTATTATTTCGCTCTTCTAACCGTTGTATGCTGTTAAACCGATGTTTGGACGATTTTTGTTGTCATGCCGGGTAATCATTGGTGGCATCGGCAGGGATTGGATGATTCATCCATTGGGTCAATGAGCTGTAACACACAGAGCAGAAATACGACCCATACTGAGCGATAAGCATTCCGAGTAGCATGTCAGGGAATGTATCCAAAAGCGTGATCGCCGCCCAATGTCTTCACCATCATCGGTGCTGAAAATTTATAGCATATTCATCTGGTCACATCCGGTAGTGTCTGCTTCGGCATACAAATAACGGAATTTTTGAAAGGAATTTTTGATGATAAGCAGCCAAAAGAGCCTCTGTTTCGGTGTGTTGTTGTGCAGTGGTCTGTTGCTGGCAGGATGCCAGAATAATCAGGCAAAAAAAACGATGCCGCAGAACCAACCACAGAGCAAACCGCTGACGACTAACGTCCAGGCTCCCCCACGGCAGATTAGTGTGTCACCGCCGCCAGCACCGCCTGAAGCCAAAACAAACAAGATTAGCTTGTGCCAAAGTGAACTGGTTTCACTGAAACAGGTGAGCCCAAGAACCTACGCAGTCAAGAAAGCCCAGTTTGATCGCTTGGTGAGCAATGCCTCCGTTTATAGCGCAGTGCGGGGTGATGTGAACGCGGCAACTAAAGATACCCTTGATGCCTTGTATAAATTTAAGACTAACCAGCTTTGTGCCGATATTGAACACGACGTCCTGCAGGCCTTGATCCAACGAGGAGAAAGCGTGAAATGATAAAGCGCAGGATCTATTGCAGTGCCTTACTCACTCTGGCGTTACCGCTGGGGGTAGTGCAGGCAGAGGAAGCAGGCGCTTCTGAGGCCAATACGCTGAGCTCACTGGATACTATTACACGCCAGGTAGATGAAGCACCGGCACTGCTGTTTCTGACGCCTTCGCAGATTGAGAAAGCAGAACCTGCGAGAACGAGAGATAAAGATACCAGTAAGCCTAATGTGTTGACAAAACCGTCAAGTGACAACGCTAATGGGCGCATTCGTGAAATGAAGGCGCTGCAGGCGACCATCAACCAGTTAAAAGCCAAAGTCAGTGGGCAGGAAGCTGCCCTTGAGCATTTGCGCCATGCGCAGTCTCAGCAACAGGCGTCTGCGGCAGAACTCGCCCAACTCAAGCAGGCGATAAAGCAGAGCCAACAGGAAAATACCCAGTTACAGCAGCAACTCGCGGCGCAAACCAAAGATAGTGAACAAAAAACGCAGCAAATAAAGCAACTGCAGCAAAATCAGCAGACGATTGCTAAGTTGCAGGAACAGTTGGCTTTACAAATTAAAGAGAATGAACAAAAAAGCCAACAGGTTAAACAGCTGCAACAGGGCCAACAGTCGCTGACCAAATTGCAGGAGCAATTGCTGGCACAAACCAAAGATAGCGAGCAGAAGGCACAACAGTTAAAACAGCTGCAGCAAACGTTGCAAGAAAAACAGCAGGCGAGTGTCAAGCTGCAGGAACAACTGACGGCGCAAAATAAAGATAACGAGCAGAAAACTCAGCAGGTGAAGCAACTGCAGCAGAACCAGCAGGCGCTAGCCAAATTGCAAGAGCAACTGACGGCGCAATCCAAAGACAGCGAGCAAAAAACGCAACAGTTGAAGCAGTTGCAGCAAACATTGTTGGAAAAACAGCAGGCCAGTACGAAACTGCAAGAGCAGTTGGCTACGCAAACCAAAGATAACGAGCAGAAAACTCAGCAGGTGAAGCAACTGCAGCAGAATCAGCAATCGCTGGCCAAGTTGCAAGAACAGCTTACGATGCAATCCAAAGACAGCGAGCAGAAAACGCTGCAGATCAAACAATTGCAACAGACACTGCAGGAAAGTCAACAAGCTAATAGCAAGCTGCAGGAAACCCTGGTCGCGAAAGCCAAAGAGAGTGAGCAGAAAAATCAGCAGGCGTTGGCTAAGTTGCAAGAGCAACTCACCGCGCAAGCTAAAGATAATGAGCTGAAAGCCCAGCAGGTGAAACAACTGCAACAGGGACAACAGGCTCTGATCAAGCTGCAGGAACAGTTTGCTGCACAAACCAAAGATAGCGAACTGAAGGCACAGCAACTGAAGCAGTTGCAGCAAACTCTGCAGGAAAATCAACAGGCCAGTGCCAAGTTGCAAGAGCAACTCGTGGCGCAGACCAAGGATAATGAGCAGAAAAGCCAGCAGGTGAAGCAACTGCAACGGGGGCAACAGGAAGTGGCCAAGCTGCAAGAGCAGCTTGCGGCGCAGACCAAAGATAGCGAGCAGAAAGCGCAACAGTTGAAACAGCTGCAGCAAACCGTGCAGGAAAATCAACAGGCCAGTGCCAAGTTGCAAGAGCAACTCGTGGCGCAGACCAAGGATAATGAGCAGAAAAGCCAGCAGGTGAAGCAACTGCAACGGGGGCAACAGG